>CAYOXJ010000156.1:0-3786 GCA_964407905.1 uncultured Thermoplasmata archaeon | reverse complement strand
AGGGAGGCCGCGAACCATCACGCGGAGAACATCGTGCCTCTGATGCACGAGGCGGTTGAGAAGGCCGGAATCTCCTACAGGGATATCGGCCTCGTCGCGTTTTCTCAAGGCCCTGGGCTCGGGCCGTGCCTCAGGACGGCTGCGACCGCCGCGAGGTCGTTGTCGCTGAGCCTCGGCGTCGACCTCATTGGCGTCAATCACTGCGTTGCTCACCTCGAGATAGGCCGGAAGGTCACTGGCTGCAAGGACCCAACCCTGCTGTACGCTTCAGGAGGCAATACCCAGGTCATCGCGTACTCAGGCGGCAGATATCGAGTCTTCGGAGAGACGCTGGACATCGGCATCGGAAACATGATCGACAAGTTCGGACGCTCAGTCGGTCTTCCATTCCCCTCGGGCCCGCATCTGGAGAAGCTCGCCAGGGACGGGAAGGAGCTGATCGAGCTTCCGTACAGCGTGAAAGGAATGGATGTGGCATTCTCGGGCATCCTGACGGCCGCACTGCAGCTCCACAACCAGGGGAAGAAGATCGATGACCTCTGCTACTCGCTGCAGGAAACGTGCTTCGCGATGTTGGTCGAGGTCACGGAGAGAGCCATGGCACATGTCGAGAAGAACGAGGTCTTGCTCGGCGGAGGCGTTGTGCAGAACAAGCGTCTTCAGGAGATGGTTAGGATAATGGCTGAGGAGCGCGGAGCGAAGATGTTCGTGCCTCCGGGATCTCTCTGTATCGACAACGGCGCGATGATCGCATGGACAGGCATTGTCATGCACCAGTCCGGCCTGAGAACAAAGCTCGAGGATAGCATCGTGAGGCAGAGGTTCAGAACGGACGAGGTCGACCTGCCCTGGATGATGACTGTCTGAGGGATTACCTCAGCTGAAGGGATACCAGCTCGTCGACGGCCTTCAGGAACTCCTCCTCTTTGCCCTCAGGAACAGTCGCACCAGCAGCGACTGCATGTCCGCCGCCAACCCCTCCCAACTTCTCAGCGGCTTTCTTGAGCGCAGACGAGAGGTCGAGTCCTTTCGAGACGAGGTACTTCGTGCCTCTGCTCGAAATCTTGACCTTTCCCTTTGCTTTAGACAGCGCGAGCGTCGGCTTCGACTGATCCAGTATGTATTGCATCGCAAGACCACACTGAGCGCCCGCGAGTGATGGGTCTGGTGCAGTGAAGTACTGGATATGGTCTTTCTGGCTCACGCCATCAGTCTCGACGCCCAGCAGTCGCTCCATGATCTTGCCACCATACATGCGCCTGAGCTCTCCTGCCTCTCCGAGCGCATCCTTGTCGCCCAGGCAAAGGGCTACGCCCAGGCCTTCGTGGCCCATCCTCCCGCAGGCGTTCAGGAGATCAGCGAGGTCGAAAGTGCTGAGGCTCATCGAAGGAATCCAGTGGACCTCGCTCACCAGCTCCTCGACGGTCTCGGGCCTGCATCCTTGGCCCATCAGCCTGAGCGAGAGCATCGATGTGAGCTTGCGCCTGAACACCTCGTCCAGAGCGCCCATGGGGGTGTCTGGATTGACCTTCATCGTCTCGAGGAATGCGAGCACGTTATCCCTGCGGCCCGAGAGGCCAACGAAGTACGGGTCCACGGAGTCCGCGATCGCGTCCGCCACGGTCGCCCCCTTGAGGTTGAGGCCGCGTTGCACAGCCACGAACTTCTTGTCAACAGCATAATCAAGTATCTGCTGGTTCACGCCCTTCATGCCGCCCATGTGCTGCCTGTCTCCGATGATCCCGGCTATGGCGATCGGGGACATGTTCCAGTTGCACGGGTCCATCATCACGGCCAAGAGGAAGCTCAGCGCGGACGAGCACGACTCAGTCATGCCGTCGATGCCGAAGAAGTGCGGGTTCACCTGCACGACCTTCTTCGATTTCCTGATCGGCTTGTGGTGGTCGAGCGCGGCGATCCTCGCGTCCAGATGCTCGAGGCTGTCTATCTGCCCGGAGCCCATGTCGAGGAACAGTATCGCCTCATTCCCCTCCTTGGCAAGGGACTCGACTGCCTCGTCGTCCAGGCTCTTGCTTATGGTCAGATGGAACTGCTTCTTCGCCCGTGAGAGGGCCCCGACCATGATCGAGGCCGCAGCGAGGCCATCGGCGTCGTAGTGAGAAACCAGCCTGAGGTATCCTGCTGAGTTGACGACCTTGAGCGCGTGCTTCAGCGCATCAGAAAACTCGTCCGGGAGTGCGATGCTCCCGACCATGGCAGATCACTCGACCTGAAGCGCAGCGGTGTCCAGAGCGTAGGTCCAGTTCTGGGGAATCACGCCCTCGCGCTTGTAGTACTTCACCAGGCGCCGTATCTTCGATTCGATCAAGCGCAGCCCCCTCATGTTGTGCAGGTCCTTGGGGTTCCCCCTGACATGGCCGCTCAGAAGGACCGCCCGCTTCATAAGCGATTGCAGATCCTCTGGAAGCTCGAATTTGATGCCTTTCTCAGCGCAGATCTCCTTGACGCTCTTGCCTGTGGCGAGGCGTACGTTTGGGACCGCGTATTGGTCGCGCAGCACTAGGCCTATCTTGGCCATGGACATGCCCTCGCCTGCGAGCTTCGCCACCAGATCGGTTACCTCCTCGGGAGTCTGCTGAACCCATTTAGGATTCTCCGTGACCAAGGGCCTCTTTGAGCCCGAGGAGCCCTTTCTGCTCGAATGCATCCTTGACATCGGCTACCTTCTCCTCTCTTTGCTTGTCAGTGGCGAGGCAGAGCGGCCTATGGCCTTCCTCTTTTTAAAGGTTTCTAGCATGGCACGGGCCTGTGCCAGCATGGCCCGATATTCCACCAATGGGAAGGAGAGGTCCTCAGGAAGCTCCTCGAATGTGCGCACCTGGGAAATCTCCTTCGAACGCGCGTCGTTGAGGGGTCCGCGCGCGATGCCCACGAACACTTTCCCTCCGTCGACGTCGATCGGTATCTCTCCGACTATCCGCAGCTTCATGCCCGTCTCCTCCAAGAACTCCCTCATGGCGCCGTCTTCGTAGCCTTCATTTCTGAGCAGCCGGCCGCCGGGCATCTCCCACTTGCGGCTCCTGTGTCTCACCATCACGAACTCGTCGGCCTTGAACGCGATGACATACACGAACCTCTCGCGATCCAGAACTAGACCTCCACGACGAACGCAGCGTGGTCCTTCGAGTAGCGTCCAAGGTCTATCATGTCCTTCACCCTTAGCTGCTTCCCGACGAGCGCCTTCCGGACCTCCGCAAAGATGTCCTTCGGCCTTCGGTTCACGTTGATGCTCCTGGCCTTCACCATCAGCACTCCGTGCTCGGCATCGAAGGCGCTCATGTTCCTGACGAAGATGTCGACCTGGTTCCTCTGGGCGATGTCCTGGTAGACGAACTCGATCCCTTCGATCATGTGGGCATATTCCTCCGGCTTGTTCGCATCCGAGAGAATCGGAATCATGTTCTTCCTGCTTTCGGCCACCTTGACGAGCTGTCGAAAGGAACGTTCGGAGATCTCCACTGCAAAGACGATGCCCTGCGTGACGATGTCGGAAACGTGCGATGCTGTCGTCCCCGAAGCGGCCCCGAGATAGAGCACCTTCGACCGCTTTTCCAGCCCGAAACTCCTCCCGCCGAGGAGCACCATTGCCGCCAGCTTGGATCTGCGCGGATCCCAGACCCTGTACTGGATTCCGTTGACCTCTTCCAGAGACTCACCGTAGACATTGTACCACGGCGCAGCGTTCACCGTGAGCAAGTGCTTGCCATCCGTGTACACGCCCGGGACTCCTGCGATCTCCTTGAGCTCGTTCTTCATCTCAGATAC
>CAYOXJ010000155.1:0-3797 GCA_964407905.1 uncultured Thermoplasmata archaeon | reverse complement strand
ACATCGGGAACCTTGGCTCAGGAGGATTCCAGCTTGGCAACATGTCCGCCCTCGTTTCCGAATACGTCGGTCTCACGCACATCAACACCATGAGGATCGAGAACGCTTGTGCTTCGGGCGGGTACGCGCTCGCCGCAGCGGCAATGGACGTGCTCTCGGGCACCCACAAGATCGTCCTGGCCGGAGGCGTGGAGAAGATGACCGACGTCTCGGGAGTGAAGCAGAAATACTGGCTCGGAGTGTCCGGCGATACGGAGTACGAGAGGCTCGCGGGGACGACCTTCGCCGGCCTGTACGCGCTTATCGCCCAGAGGCACATGCACGAGTTCGGCACCAAACGGGAGCAGCTGTCAATGGTGGCGGTCAAGAACCACAAGAACGGCGCGCAAAATCCGAAGGCCCAGTTCCAGCGAGAAATCACCCTCGAGCAGGCGGTCAAGGGTCCCGTGGTCGCGCACCCTCTGAATCTGTTCGATTGCTGTTCGACCACTGATGGCGCATCAGCGGTTCTCGTATGCGATGCGGAGGTTGCGAAACAGTTCACAGACACGCCAATCTATGTCGTGGGGTTTGGCACTGCGAGCGACTACTTGGCTATTCACGACAGAGCCAGCACAGTTGCGCTCGAAGGCACAAGAAGGGCAAGCGCGAAAGCGTACGAGATGGCTGGCCTCACTCCCAAAGACATTCAGCTCGCGGAGGTCCATGACTGCTTCACGATTGCGGAGATCTTGGCGTACGAGGACCTTGGCTTCTGCGAGAAGGGCAAGGGCGGCACCTTCGTGGAGGAAGGTCATTCGCAAATCGACGGTGACATGCCTGTCAATGCGAGCGGGGGCCTGAAGTCGAAGGGCCACCCGATTGGGTCCACCGGCACTGGCCAGGCGTATGAGATGTTCAATCAATTGAGAGGGACGGTCCAGAAACCGACAAGGCAAGTCAAAGGTGCGGAGGTCGGCCTTGTTCACAATGTTGGTGGCTCTGGTGGAACCGTCGCCGTGACGATAATGAGGAGGTGAATCGGATGGCCATAGGGATATCCGGATACGGCGTCTACATACCCAGGCTGAGGATCAAGAGAGATGACTACGCCAAGGCTTGGGGGTCGTTCTCTGCTGCTGGTGTGAACGAGAAATCCGTCATGGGCTACGATGAGGATGTCCTCACTTCTGCCGCAAAGGTTGCGCGGCGGGCGCTCGAATCAGTCCCGTTGGCATCAGAGAAGGTCACGAGGTTCCTTCTTGCATCCACCTCAGCACCCTATGTCGAGAAGCTGCTGTCGGGCACGGTGCTGACGAGCGTCGGAATCCCGAACTCAGTGCTCACCTCCGACCACACGACCTCCACAAGAGCTGGCACAGAGGCCATGTTGGCTGGCTTCGAACATGTCCAGGCAAATCCGTCCGGAAATGCTCTCGTCGTGGCCGCGGATTCGCCCAAGGCGAGCATGTGGGACTCGGTCGAGCACGCTTTGGGGGCAGGGGCAGCGGCATTCGTCCTTTCGAGCGAGAACCTCGTAGCGGAACTCGAGGGCTACGCATCCTATGCGAGCGAGCATTTCGGAGAGAGATTCAGGCCGCGAGAGGATGAACTCCTCCACGATCTCAGTGTGAAGAAGTTCGCAGAGTCGTCCCTGATGAACAATACGACGAAGGCAGCGAGTGCGCTCATGAAGAGGACGGGGAGAAAACCTGAGGAGTACGCGCACGTTGTGATCCAGCAGCCAGATGCACGTGTGCCGGGCAGCGTGGCCTCGAGGATGTCATTCACGGAAGCTCAGCTCGCATCAAGCATCGTGTCGAAATCCGTCGGCGACCTCGGAGCAGCGTCCACTCCTGTGGCGCTTGCCTCGGCTCTTGATGCGGCCAAGATCGGAGACCGGATAATGGTGATTTCCTACGGCTCTGGTGCTGGCAGCGACGCTCTCAGCTTCAAGGTCGTGAGCGAGAAGAAGGCCACGGTGAGTTTCCAGAGCGACCTTGACAGAAAGGAATACATCGACTATGTCAAGTATCTCAAGATCAGAGGAGCTATCGTGTGAGGTGAGATAAAATGGCACATGTCTCAATCCCGATGTATTGGAGGACAATTCCCCAGAGGTACAAGCTGATGGGGCAGAAGTGCAAGAAGTGTGGCGCCATCAACTTCCCGCCCAAGGGAGTGTGCAAGTACTGCAGTGTCTCGTCTGAGTTTGAGGAGATCCAATTGAGCGGAAGGGGCAAGGTCCACACCTTCGTCCTGATCAGCGCGGGGGGAGCACCACCGGAGTTTGCGGACCAAGAGAAGTCGTCCGGATCTTACCCTGTCGCGATAGTCGAGCTTCAGGAAGGCCCGAAGGTCATAGGACAGATTGCCGATGCTGACCCGAAAGAGGTCAAGATCGGCATGCCCGTGACGACGGAGCTACGCAAGATATACAGTGAGGAGGACGTAATAAGGTACGGGTTCAAGTTCGTTCCAGAAAGGGAGGGGAAGTGACAGGATGGATTCAGGCAAGCTGATGACGATGAAGGAGGCGGTGTCCAAGTTCGTGAGCGATGATAGCACTGTCTACCTGGCGGGATTCACGCACATGATCCCGTTCGCAGCAGGACACGAGATCATAAGGCAGAGGAGGAAGGACCTGACCCTCTGCAGGGCGACGCCGGACATCATCTATGATCAGATGATTGCTGCGGGCTGCGCCAAGAAGCTCGTGTTCAGCTATGCTGGCAACCCCGGCGTGGGCTCTCTGCGGTGCTTCAGACGCGCGCTCGAGAAAGGCCAGCCGAAGCCCTTGGAGATCGACGAATACTCGCATTTCGGCCTGTCCGGCAGGTTGTTTGCGGGCGCGACCAACATGCCCTTCCTGCCCATGCGTACGAACGTCGGGTCGGATCTTCCACCACAGAATCCGAACATGAGGACAGTCAAGGACCCCTATACCGGGGACGAGATATCCGTCGTGCCACCTCTGAGGCCTGATGTGGCAGTCGTCCATGTGCAGAGGGCAGACGTCAACGGCAATGCGCACATCTGGGGGATAGTTGGCGAACAGAAGGACGCTGCGTTCGCATCCAAGAAGGTGATTCTCACATGCGAGGAGATCGTCGACGAAACCGTGATTCGGTCTGATCCGAACAGGACCCTCATACCGGACTTCGTCGTGCACGCGGTCGTCCACGAGCCATGGTGCGCGCACCCATCGTACACGCAGGGATATTACGACCGTGACAACGAATTTTACATGCAGTGGGACGAGATCACGAAAGAGCACGACACGACAATGAAGTACCTCGAGGAATGGGTCTTCGGAGTCGAGAACCGGGCGCAGTACATCAAGAAGATGCCAGCTGAGAAGATACACCAGCTGCTTCCGAAGGCTGCGTACAGCACGCCCGTGAACTATGGGAGTGTGTGAGGAGGCGATGATGATGGTGGATTGCACTCCCAGCGAGCTGATGGTGATAGTTGCTGCGAGGGAGCTGAAGGACCACGAGACGGTCCTCGTCGGCGTGGGCATTCCAAACTTGGCAGCAAACCTGGCGAGGAAGTTGCAGGCGCCGAACCTGAACATGGTTTATGAGTCGGGGGCGGTCGGATCCAACCCAAGCAGGATGCCCCTCTCCATAGGTGACCCGTGTCTGGTCACGGGCGCAAAGAGCGTCTGCTCGATGTACGAACAGTTCGCATACTACCTGCAGGGAGGAAGGATTGACGTTGGCTTCCTGGGTGGGGCCCAGATAGACAAGTACGGCAACATTAACTCCACAGTCATAGGAAGCTACAAGACCCCAAAGGTCAGGCTTCCCGGCAGC
>CAYOXJ010000154.1:0-3808 GCA_964407905.1 uncultured Thermoplasmata archaeon | reverse complement strand
AAGGCAGCGAGAATGCGCCGTCTTCCAGGTGTATGTGCGCCATCCGAGACCTCTATTTTAGCCGGATATGTGTTAATAAAATCATCGCCGCGCTTAATAACAGAGCATCGCGCTTCATCTGTGGTTATTAATGAGGCGGTGGCCATATTCCTCCAACTGATTCCCGGTTCGAAAGTCAGAGATACCTGCTGCAACATACCTTCTGAACGGATCATTGAGGTGATCTCACGCTAACCACCACTCATTTCGTCATCGCGATTCTGATGGGCCTTCTCCTCAACTTGGACCGGCACGAGTGGTTCGTGGCCCTCACATTTGGTGTCCTCATGGACGCAGATCATCTGTTCGCCACTCCCAGGTATGTCTCCGACAACGGACTGGCTGCGATCCTCAGGCCCACCTGGGATGATGGATCAGGATTTCAGTGGAGGTCGCTCTTCCACGATCCGATCGCATTCGGCGTGGTCGCTCCATTGGCAATCGGCTGGCGTTTCCTGATCCCACTTCTGTTCTGGGGCACCCATATCGGGATGGACTACCTGCAGGTATGGACAATAGACCATTCTGCTCTCGTTGAGGCTGTCGTGTTTGCCCTCGCGTGCTCGGGCATCGTGTTCATCGAGTACCGACGATGGAAGGTGACTATGCCCGAGGGGAGCTTGCGTGAATTCCTCTTGCATGTCTCTGCTAGCCTTAGGTCTCGTGTGAGTGCGAGACGGTTCTCGTCCCATTGAATGCAGTGTAGTACCTGCCCAGGAAGATGACCCACACGACCTCGAAAACGATGCATATTGTCGCGGGCACGGCCACGACGGGCTCGAAGAGCGCGATGGCCAAAGTCGCGGTGAGTCCCAGATTCTTATAGCTGGAGAAAAGGACGTATGAGATCCTGGAGGGCTTCGGCATTCCAAGTCCTCTGAGGGCGAACTCCGTGCCGAGGCCTATCCCGAAGGTCCTCACCGTGCAGCCAATCGATACTCCGAGCACGATCATCGGGTCTCCGACGAACGCATCCCTATTCGCTCCGGCCACCGCAAATATTAGGACCGCGAACGAGATGTTCATGAGCGATGTGCTCACAGGTTTCGCAAGCTGCAACCTCGTCACTCCTCTGGACAAGATCATGGGAAGGACGATCAGCAACAACAATGAATAGACGAGGCTGGAGATCGATACCGCAGATCCTATCAAGGCGAGTGTGATAGCTGGCATCAGCAACAGGGCCGCTGCGTAGTTTGTCGCTGTCGAGAAGAGGGCCTTTGAGGTCTCTCCCCCAAGGATCGTCGTGAAGGGAACAACAGAGATTGCAGACGGAGCTGCGGCCATGAGGACCCAACCCCACCACAGGTCCTCAGAGAAGAACGCTCCGATTGCCAGAATCAGGAGTGTTAGGAGGCCATAGTTGATGAAGAGCGCCTTCAGGGCATGATCAATATGTCCCTTGCTCTTCGTCTCCGTCAGGCTGACGTTCGACAGCGAAAGCGTCATGAGAATCGCTAGCGAGGCCATCGAGATTTCCTTCGTGAGTGCGGGGAATCCTCCGGCGACGAGGCCAAGGATCAGTCCGAGGGCCATCATGGCCGTGTAGCTTTCCAGGAAGTTCGCTGGCCGCATCGAGCGCGAAAAGCATGCTGCGGATATAATATGGTTCTGAGACGCTGGGCACCGCCCTCGTGCACCCAAGCCTTTTTAGCATTCTCACGGTTACAGATGCCCGATGAGCCTGGTCGAGTGGGGTACAGATCTGATACTGGATTGGATCTCGACCCTGGGCTATCCAGGCATTGTGTTCCTGATGGCTCTGGAGAGCGCCTGCATGCCTGTGCCGAGCGAGATTGTGATGCCCTTCGCTGGGTACCTCGTGTACCGGGATTCCGAGATGAGCCTGTTGGGCATTACTGTCGCTGGATCGCTCGGATGCACGCTCGGCTCAATCGGCGCGTACGCGGTTGGCTTCTACGCAGGCAGGCCGTTCGTTGTCCGATACGGCAAGTACGTCCTTCTCAGGGAGAGACATCTCCATATGGCTGAGAAATGGTTCGAGAAGTACGGTGATGTTGCCACGTTCATCGCCAGGCTGTTGCCCGTGGTCAGGACCGTGATATCTCTTCCCGCGGGGATCGCCAAGATGAACTTCAAGAGGTTCGTGTTCTACAGCTTCGTCGGGTCTGTCCCGTGGACTCTAATGCTCGCGTATGTTGGCTACTGGCTTGGACCCAACTGGGAGGAAGTCGTGGCCGTGTTTCGAGGGCTCGATGTGGTTGTGATTCTTGCGGGCATAGGCATCATTGCGTGGTACGTGATAAGGCTCAGGAAGAACAATGCGAAGGAGGCGAAGGCTCAGCCGTAGTAATACTCGCCCCTCGACTTCTGTTCCCGATCGAGCCTCGAACCCTTCTTGTTTATCCTTGGCCGGCTCGATTCCTGGTCTCTCCTGAAGGTTATCTGGACATCCTTCAGGAACCTGTTCATGCCATCCCTCATCTCCATCGGGCCCTCCGCGGTCCCGCTCAGCGACGGTTCGCCTCTGAAGACCATGAGGGAATCTGATATCAGATCGACCATGTAGACATCGTGATCGACGACTACTGCGGACTTGCCTATCTTTTCGACCGCGCGCCTGATCGTCTTCGATGCGATCATTCTCTGGGAGGAGTCGAGGTATGCTGACGGCTCGTCGATAAGGTAGATGTCGGCCTGCCTGCCCAGGCACTCTGCGATCGCCACCCTCTGCAGCTCGCCTCCGGAGAGCGTATCGACGTTCTTCTCCATCAAGTACTTGAGAGTGAGCGGATGCGATACCTCCGCTTTGAAGAACCCTGAGTCGAAGTCCTTTCCGATATTGGCCGCGAGCATCTCCCTGACGGTGCCTTCGAACTCCGGCTTCACGTACTGGGGCTTGTAGCTCACCGCCGCCTCTCCCTCCACAGAACCGGATGTGGGCTTTATCTCCCCTGCCAGCATCTTCACGAATGTAGTCTTGCCCGTCGCATTTGGTCCGACGGCTCCGACGACCTCCCCTTTCTTGATCGTTCCCTCGCCCACGTGCAGCGTGAAGGTCTTGAACCTCTTGGTCAGGGGCTCAAAACGTACCAGCGTCTCGGACTGCCAATCGCTTCTCGGAGGCCGTTTCTCGAACTTGATATGGGTGTCTCTGAAGCGTATGTTCTCCTCGCGCAGGTAGCCCTCGAGATACACGTTGATTGCAGTCCTCACGGCCCTCGGCTGCGCCATCACGCCATATGCGCCCTCGTCACCGTACATGATGTGCACCAAATCCGCAAGAAAGTCCATGACGGCCAAGTCGTGTTCTATCACCATGACCTGTTTGTGCTGGCTCAGGTCTTGGATGACCTTGGCGACCTCCAGCCTCTGATAGATATCGAGATACGATGAGGGCTCGTCGAAGAAATAGACGTCTGCATCCTTGAGGAGCGTCGCAGCTATCGCGACTCTCTGCAGCTCCCCGCCGGACAGCTTCGCCAACTCCCGCGAGAGGATGCCTGTGAGTGCCAGCCTCGAAGCTATCTCGCCCAGTCTGCCGTCATCGTCGACTTTCTTCAAGAGCTCCTTCACAAGGCCCTTGTGTATCCCCGGGAGCTTGTCGACATATTGGGGCTTCATCGCGGTCCTCAGCTTCCCCTTTGACAGCGCCTTGAAGAAGTCATGGAGCTCAGTCCCGGCATACTTCTCCAGGACCTTCTCCCAGCTCGCCTGGTGCTCGAAGTCGCCGAGGTTCGGCACAATCTGCCCGGAGAGAATGGACATCGCAGTGAGAGACGGAAAGATAGTTGAAAAAGTAACTGGC
>CAYOXJ010000153.1:0-3825 GCA_964407905.1 uncultured Thermoplasmata archaeon | reverse complement strand
GTGTTGGACACTCCATCCCACATGCCCTCAATACCGCCCTTCTGGACGAGGTCGATTATGAGCTTCAACTCGTGCAACACCTCGAAATATGCTATCTCGGGCTGATAGCCCTCTTCGACCAGGACGTCGAATGAAGTCCTGATCAGTTGGCTTGCGCCACCGCACAGGTCGACCTGCTCGCCGAAGAGGTCGGTCTCCGTCTCCTCCTTGAAGGTGGTCTCGATGACCCCTCTCGTGGTGGCCTTCAGCCCCTTCGCGATTGCGAGCGCATACTTCTTCGCCTTCCCCGAGTGGTCCTGGTGAACTGCGACCAGCGCAGGCACACCGATGCCGGCGAGATAGGTCTCTCTCACTAGGGCTCCTGGTCCCTTGGGCGCAACCATGATGACATCGATGTCCTTCGGGGGAACGATTCGCCTGAAGTGAATGTTGAATCCGTGGGCGAAATCCAGGACCATGTTCTCCCGAAGATGCGGTGCGACATCCCTATCATAGACTGCTTTCTGGACCTCGTCGGGGATCAGCATCATGACCACGTCTGAGCTCCTGACCGCTTCCGGTATGCTCATGATCTTCATCTTGTCGGCCTTTGCCCTCTTCCAGGTATCATCCTTCAGGCTGAGGCCGAGGACGACCTCCACCCCGCTGTCTCGCAGGTTCAGAGACTGCGCCCTTCCCTGAATGCCATATCCGATCACTGCGACCCTCTTGCCTTTCAGGACATTGAGGTTCGCGTCTTTGTTGTAGTATATCTTTGCCATGCTGCCACACATCCGTCATCTAGATTGCGTTCATCGCCTGTATGAATTTCTCCGGCTGGCTCTTCTTGATGATCGCGTCCACCTCTTCGACGCTCCCGGTGACCCTGCAGACGCCTTCTTTCGCCTGAAGAAGGGCATAGGCCTCGTGCCTCGCCTGGTCGACGAGGTCGCATTCGATGACCTCCTGCAGCGCTCTCAAGTGCTCGATGACGCTCAGCGCCTTCTCCTTGTCTTCTATCGAGAGCACGATCCGAGCCCTCTCGGGGACCTCGCACTTGCCAACGACGATCGTCTCGACGTTGATCCTCTTGCGGTTGAACTCGCCCATCACGCGCTGCATCACTCCTGGCTGGTCGTAGACCAGCATCATCATGACCTCCACCTATGCCACCCCGCCTTTCCATATGCATCTTCCCTTGATGCAGTCCTCGCTTGTCTTCCCGGGAGGCGTCATCGGGAGAACGTCCTCCTCAGGATCGACAACGAAATCGATCAGCATCGGAACCTCTGCCCTGCACGCAGTCCTTATTGCCTCGGCCACCTCGCTGTGCCTCTCCACTCTGACTGCCTCCGCACCGTATGCTTCAGCAAGCTTGACGAAGTTCGGGGATCCCTCGAACTTGGATGCCATGTATCGGGAGCCGTAGAAGAGCTTCTGCCACTGCTTGACCATGCCAAGCCAGCCGTTGTTCAGCAGCGCGATGATCACCGGGATGTCGTTCTCAACAGCAGTCGCGAATTCCTGCGAGACCATCTGCAGGCTCCCGTCTCCTGCGATGTCAGCCACGACGCTCTCCGGCCTTGCCACCTTGGCACCCAGGGCCGCGGGGAATCCGAAACCCATGGTGCCCAGGCCGCCCGACGTGATGAACATCCGCTTTCCATAGCACTTGAAGAAGTGCGATGCCCACATCTGGTTCTGGCCAACCTCTGTCGTCACGATTGCGTCGTCCGGGAGATTCTTCGACAGCTCGAAGATGACCTTCTGAGGCTTCAATGGGTCAGAGCGCAGATCGTAGTCGCACGTGCATTCTCTGTTCAGCTCGAGGATCCTGTCTCTCCAGGTGGCGGGCTTAGCACGTTTTTGCAGGCCCGCGATAAGGGCGTTCACGACCGTCCAAGCGTCCCCAACGAGACCGACTCTCCCCTTCACGTTCTTCCCGATTTCGGAGGAGTCGATGTCCACATGGACCACCTTCGTGACCTTTCCGAATTCGCTGAGCTTGCCCGTCACGCGGTCGCTGAATCTCGTTCCTATCGCAAGGAGCACGTCGCAGTTGTTCAGCGCATAGTTCGCAACCTGTCTCCCGTGCATGCCGCAGACGCCGAGCACGAGCGGGTGGTTCTCCGGGACGGAGCCCTTTGCCATGAGTGTTGTCACGACGGGCGCCATGAGCATCTCCGCCAATCGCATTATCTCGGGACCCGCCTGCGACCATGCGACTCCTCCGCCCACCATGATCGTGGGCCTCTCAGCCTTCTCGAGAAGCTTCACCGCGTCGAGCAGACCAGTGAGATTGCGCTTTGGCTTGGGGACGCGCACCTCCGTGTCCAGGAGCTTCTCGTCGATGTCAGCCTGGAATATGTCCACGGGTATGTCTATGTGCACAGGTCCGAATCGGCCGCTGGTCGCGATCATGAAGGCTCTTTTCATCGTCTCAGGAAACGCCTTCGGATCTGTCACTCTGAAGTTGTGCTTGGTGATTGGCATCATGAGGCCGAATGCATCGGCTTCCTGGAAGGCATCGTTGCCGAGCACGCCTGTAGCGACTTGGCCGGTTATCGCCACCATTGGCGAGGAGTCCATATAGGCCGTAGCAACACCTGTGACGAGGTTAGTTGCGCCCGGGCCGGAAGTTGCTACGCACACGCCTGGCTTCTTCGAGACACGGGCAAATCCGTCTGCCATGTGCCCTGCGCACTGCTCGTGCCTCGGCAGTATATGCCTTATGTTGGACTGAACGAGTTCGTCATAGAATGGAAGGAGGACTCCGCCTGGAATCCCGAACATCACCTGCACATTCTGCCTTTCGAGCAACTCCACGGCGGCCTTGGCACCTTTCATCATTCACACACTCCTCAATCCGCCCGAACAGACACACGACAAAGGATGTATGTCCATTACGGGCACAAGATCCGCAGGTCGACAAGTACCTCTAGTGTGACAAGAACAAGCACTCCGGGTTGGCCAGCGGACTTGCGCATCGGAGTTCGCAATGGCCCAGCTGATATTAAAAACTTGGCCGGGCAGGTCCGCCAGCATTTGCCGCTGACCAGATTTGTACGTTGACATGTTCGCTGAGGTGCCTATTCAAAATGTCCCTTGCCAGTGAGCACCGCGACGAAGACGTGGTTCCGAGATTCCAGGCTCCTGATGCCCCAGACAGCACCCGCAGATGCTGGGAAGGCATCGATGCCTTCTTCCTTCAAGATCAGATTGGCGGCCTTCACCAGCTCGTCATCGGGAACTTCGATTCCTGTGCCATTCGACTCCAGCATCGCAGCAACGGCCTCCTCGCCCTCAGTCAAGAAGTTGCCACACAGTGCTTCGTTGACCTCAGTCACCTGCAGATTAGGAACCTCCAGGGGAGCCTTCTCCTTGAGCGCGACGCCGTGCACGGCCGAGTTGTTGTTGGATACGCCGAGCATCCTCGGCTTCATGCTCATGGACCTGAACCCCTGCCATATGCCGCTGATGCATGTTCCGTTCCCCACGGGTACGGACACCCAGTCGGGCTGTCGTCCCAAAGCCAGCGCGATCTCCTTGGCTATGAACGAATAGGCATACAGGTCGAGCTCCTTGTCTGGCCCGCCAGGGTTGGCATTGTACCAGCGATTGGCGGCTGCGTCCTCCGCAGACTTCGTGACCGATAGTTCATAGCCACCGTCAACGTCGACGATCTTCCCACCGAGTCTCTCGATTTCGCCCCTTCGGGGAGCCTCGAATTCCGTGGGAACGTAAATGTAGGATTTCATGTTCAGCTTGTCGCAGATGTACGCGAGGGCTGCACCATAGTTTCCACAGCTAGCGGCCGTGAGCGAGTCAAGCCCTTTGATTCGCGCG
>CAYOXJ010000152.1:0-3849 GCA_964407905.1 uncultured Thermoplasmata archaeon | reverse complement strand
AGCCTGATCCCCCTCACACCGTACGTCGAGCGGCCAGTTGGCCTCACATTGTTCTCATCAAATCGCGCGGCAAGACCCTTCTTGCTGGCGAGGATGATCTCCTTGGTGCCGTCCGTGAGCGCGGTGTCCACTACCTCATCATCTTCCTCGAGCTTGATCGCGATTATCCCGCTCTGCCTCACGTGCGAGTACGCCGCCAGCCTGGTCTTCTTGATGAGGCCCTTCTTGGTTGCGAACACGAGATAGGTGTTCTCGTCGAATACCTTGACGGGCATCGTGTTCATGACGCGCTCGCCATCCTCGAGGTGCTCGAGGAGATTCACGATTGGCTTCCCCTTGGCATGTCTTCCGCCAACGGGCACCTTGTACGCCTTGAGCCAGTAGACGCGCCCCTTGTTTGTGAAGAACATTATGTAGTCGTGGGAACACGTGACGAACATGTCGACGACGTAGTCCTCCTCCTTCGTCTCCATGCCCATCAGGCCCACGCCACCCCTCTTCTGGCTCTCGTATGTGTCGAGCGGGAGGCGCTTTATGTAGCCCGTCTGGGAGGTCATCACGACGACGTCCTCAACCGGAATCAGGTCCTCGATGTCCATGTCGACGGCGTTCGCCTCGACGGTGGTTCGCCTCGCGTCTCCGAACTGCTCCTTGATCGCGATGGCCTCGGACTTGACTATCCCGAGTATCTTCTTCTCGTCCTTGAGCACAGACCTGAACTCGTCTATCAGCTTCTTGGTCGAGTCGGCCTCATCGCGCACAGCCTGCATCTCCATGCCCGTGAGGCGCTGGAGCTGCATCTCCAGAATCGCCTTGGTCTGCTCCTCTGAAAGCAGGTACTTCGCCATGAGCGAGCCGCGGGCTTCGTCCCTCGTCTTCGCCTTTCTGATGATCTTGATGACCTCGTCGACGTGATCCAGAGCGGTCATGAGGCCGGCGAGTATGTGAGCGCGCTTCTCCGCCTCTTTCAGCCTGAACTCCGTGCGCGCCTTGACCACGTCGAACCTGTGCTCGATGTAGTACTCAAGCATGTCCTTGAGGGACAGGACACGAGGCTGGTTGTTGACCAGGGCGAGATTAATGATCCCGAATGTCGTCTGAAGCTGGGAGTGTGCGAAGAGCTGGTTGAGCACAACGTCCTCGATCGCATCCTTCTTCAGCTCGATGACGACCCTCATGCCCTCCTTGTCGGATTCGTCCCTGAGGTCTGAGACCCCCTCGATCCTCTTCGACTTGACCAGCTCAGCGATCTCCTCGAGCAGGGTGGACTTGTTCACCATGTAGGGTATCTCTGTGACGACGACGCTCGCGCGCCCTGAGTCCTCGTCGTGATCTACTGTGTACCTCGCCCTCACCCTGATCCGGCCCTTTCCTGACGCGTAGGCCTCGACGATGCCCTGGGCGCCATAGATGACCCCCCCGGTGGGGAAGTCCGGGCCCTTGATGATGTCCATGAGGTCCCGCAGGTCTGCGTCCTGGCCCTCGATCTGCCTATCGATCATCAGCACGACGGCATCCACGACCTCGTTCAGATTATGCGGGGGGATATTGGTGGCCATGCCTACGGCGATGCCCGAAGAGCCGTTGACGAGCAGGTTCGGGAGCTTGGCCGGAAGAACAAGAGGTTCCTTGAGGGTGCCGTCAAAGTTGGGCGCGAACTCGACGGTGTTCTCGTCGACGTCCTTGAGCATCTCCGCTGCGATGGCTGAGAGCCTGCACTCGGTGTACCTCATCGCTGCTGGCGAGTCGCCATCCACGCTTCCGAAGTTGCCCTGGCCGTCGATCAGCGGGTAGCGCATCGAGAAATCCTGAGCCATGCGCACAAGCGTGTCGTAGATGGCCATGTCCCCGTGTGGGTGGTACTTGCCGAGGACCTCGCCGACGATCCTTGCGGATTTCTTGTGGGCCTTGTTGTGCGCAATGCCCATCTCGTTCATGGCAAACAGAATTCTGCGGTGAACCGGCTTGAGCCCGTCGCTGACATCGGGCAACGCTCGGCCGACGATGACGCTCATCGCGTAGTCGATGTACGATTTCTTCATCTCGGTCTCGATGGGCCGAGGGATGAGCTTGGAGGCGATCGGTTGTGGCTGCTCTTGCCCCGCGCTTGCGTCGTCCATCCAGGATCACCTACACATCCAAGAACTCAACTTCTTTGGCGTGGTCGTGGATGAACATTCGGCGCGGTTCCACGGCGTCGCCCATCAGGACCGTAAACAGCTCGTCCGCCTCTGCCGCGTCCTCGATCGTGACACGCTTGAGTATTCGGGTCTTGATGTCCATGGTCGTCACGCGCAGCTGTTCGGGGTTCATCTCCCCAAGACCCTTGTATCTCGTTATCTCCGCGCCCTCGCCGGTCTCCTGGATCGTCTCAGAGAGCTCCTTGTCGCCGTACACGTATTTCTCGGACTTGCCCTTCTTCACGCGGTACAGAGGCGGCTGCGCGATGTAGATGTACCCGTTCTCGATCATCGGCTTCATGTACCTGAAGAAGAAGGTGAGGAGCAGCGTGCGGATGTGTGCGCCGTCGACATCGCCGTCGGTCATTATGCAGACCCTGTGGTACCTCGCCTTCGATATGTCCAGTTCGGTCTCAATGCCCGTCCCGAGCGCAGTGATGATCGTCCTGATCTCCGCGTTCTTGAGCATCTTGTCGAGCCTGGCCTTCTCCACATTGAGTATCTTGCCCCTGAGCGGAAGCACTGCCTGAAAGGAACGGTCGCGGGCCTGCTTCGCGCTGCCGCCAGCGGAATCGCCCTCGACCAGAAAGAGCTCGCACCTGCTGGGGTCCTTCTCAGTGCAGTCCGCGAGCTTGCCCGGGAGATTGCCCACATCTAGCAGGCCCTTCCTCCTCGTGAGCTCCCTGGCCTTCCGGGCCGCCTCTCTGGCCTGCGCTGCAAGAATCGCCTTCCCGATGCAAGCCTGCGCGACCTTCGGGTTCTCCTCGAGGTACTCGAAGAGCTTCTCGTTCACAAGGGATTCGACTATCCCACGAACGTCGCTGTTCCCGAGCTTCGTTTTCGTTTGGCCCTCGAACTGCGGCTCGGGAAGCTTCACGCTGAGGACCGCCGTGAGGCCCTCCCTGACGTCCTCTCCTGTAAGCCCCTCCCCGTTGTTCTTGAGGAAGCCGTACTTCTTCGCGTAGTCGTTGATGGTCCTGGTGAGAGCGGACCTGAAACCAATCAAGTGGGTTCCGCCCTCAGTCGTGTTTATGTTGTTCGCGAATGTGTAGATGCTCTCAGCATAGCTATCCGTGTACTGCATCCCGATCTCAACGGATAGGCCGTCCCTCTCGACGTAGATGTACATTGGCTTCTCGTGGAGACAAGTCTTGCTCCTGTTGAGGAACTGGACATACTCGACGATCCCGCCATCGAATTTGAACGTATTCGACTGGTTCGTCTTCGGCTCAGATATCGAGACCTTGAGCCCCCTGTTGAGGAAGGCGAACTCCCTCATCCTCGCAGAAAGCGTCTCGTAGCTGAAAGTCATGTCCTCGAAGATCTGCGAGTCGGGCATGAAGCGTATCACGGTGCCGGTGCCCTGAGCCTCGCCATCAATCTTGACAGGCCCTGTTGGCACCCCTCTTTCGTACCTCTGGACGTGTATCTTGCCCTCTCTCTTGATCTGGACCTCGAGCCATTCCGACAGAGCGTTCACAACGCTCAGGCCCACGCCATGCAGGCCGCCCGAGACCTTGTATGTCTTCCTGTCGAACTTCCCGCCCGAGTGGAGCTTCGTGAGAACGAGCTCAAGGGCGTCCTGCTTGTACTTCTTGTGCATGCCTATCGGTATGCCCCGGCCGTCATCAGCCACGGTGACGCTGCCATCGTCGTTCAGCGAGACGGA
>CAYOXJ010000151.1:0-3859 GCA_964407905.1 uncultured Thermoplasmata archaeon | reverse complement strand
TCGCCAGTTGGTTAAGAATATATATAAGCAGCCTAATCTGCCGCACCAAGCCTATCGGAGAGAATAGAATGGTAGACATCACGCTTGTCATCCCGATCGCAGGAGTTGTCGGGCTGGTTTTTGCAGCATACTTGACCTGGTATGTCTTCAGAAAGGATCTCGGCACTCCCGAGATGCAGGAGATAGGCGAGGCCATCAGGCAGGGAGCCATGGCCTTCATGAAAAGACAGTACACGACCATAATCGTCATAAGCTTGATTTTGGCTGGGGTAATCGCCCTCATAATAGACCCTAAGCCTTGGGTGGGCCTGTCGTTCATTGTCGGCGCATCTGCTTCCGCAGCCTCGGGCTACACCGGCATGTACGTCAGCGTGAGATCGAACATACGCACGGCCGCTGCAGCAAGAAGATCGCTCAACGAGGCTCTGGTCACCTCGTTCAGAGGCGGAGCGGTCTCGGGCATGGGCGTGGTCTCCCTGAGCCTGCTAGGAGTGGCAGGCGTGTTCTATGTGTTCTACTATGGGATGAACTTCGACACTTCAGATTCGCTGGATGCGGCCATTGGATTTGCCTTCGGAGCAAGCTTCGCGGCTCTCTTCGCTCAGCTGGGCGGAGGCATTTACACAAAGGCGGCCGACGTCGGTGCTGACTTGGTAGGCAAGGTAGAGGCCGGGATTCCTGAGGACGACCCCAGAAATCCTGCGGTCATCGCCGATCTCGTCGGAGACAATGTTGGAGACTGCGCAGGAAGAGGCGCCGACCTGTTCGAATCCACCGCCGCGGAGAACATCGGCGCGATGGTTCTCGGCCTGACTCTCTACATGTTCTTCAGCGGCACCGTCGGGCAGGGCCTCGGCTGGACTGAGGGAGAAGCGCTGATGTGGATCTTCTTCCCACTCGTGGCAAGGTCCTTCGGGATATTCGCGTCCCTGGTCGGCGTTCTGGCGGTACGGCTCCCGAATGAGAACAAGGATCCGATGTCAGGCATCAACGTCGGATACTACATCACTTGCGCACTCGCGATTGTGTTCTTCTACGTCGCGACGAGCCAGATGCTAGGTAACTTGCACTGGTACTTCTTCGGGGCTGGCGTCATCGGAATTGTTCTCAGCGTCATAATCGTCTACATCACTCAGTACTACACCTCAGGCACGTGGAGGCCTGTGAGAGAGATCGCCCAGGCGTCAACGACTGGCCCTGCAACGAATATCATCACAGGGCTCTCGGTTGCGATGGAGACGACTGCGATGCCAGTCATAGCGATCATACTTTCCCTGCTGGGCGCATTCGCACTTGGCCACATGGCAGGGGAGAAAGTCGATGGCACAATGCTGCCCGATGGCTCGACCGTGGAGCTTTCGGACACAGACTTCCTCATTTTCGGCTTCTACGGAACCGCAGTGGCCACAATGGGAATGCTCGCGACCTGTGCGTTCATACTTGCGACCGATACTTTCGGCCCGATAACGGACAATGCAGGCGGCATCATAGAGATGTCCAAGCAGCCTGAGGACATAAGGCGCAGGACGGACAGGCTGGATGCGTGCGGAAACACGACAAAGGCGCTCACCAAGGGGTATGCCATGGGCAGTGCTGCGCTAGCAGCGTTCCTCTTGTTCGGCGCCTATTTCGAGCGTGTGGCAGCGAAGAAGTATGACGGAAACCTCTCGCTCGCGTTCCACGTGGACCTTGCCCAGCCCGAAGTGTTCGCTGGCGGGCTGTTGGGCGCCATGTTGGTGTTCTTGTTCGCATCCCTTGCCATCAGAGCCGTTGGCGCGGCCGCCCATAAGATGATCAATGAGGTCAGGAGGCAGTTCAAGGCAGATCCCGGCATCATGGCAAAGACATCGAAGCCCGACTATGCGACATGCGTGGACATAGCGACGAAGGGCGCCCTGAGAGCCATGGTGCTCCCGGCTCTGCTGCCGGTGCTCGTTCCGGTGAGCTTTGGCGTGCTCATGAACCTGGCAGGCTACGACGCTCCGCAAGCAGTTGGCGCGCTCCTGATGATTGGCACGATTGCTGGAATCATGGTCGCGAACATGTTCAACAACGGCGGAGGGGCTTGGGACAACGGCAAGAAGTACATCGAAGCGGGCAACTTCGGCGGCAAGCGCACCCCAGCCCATGCAGCAGCGGTTGTGGGCGACACGGTCGGAGACCCGCTCAAGGACACTGCTGGGCCTTCGATACATGTGCTTGTGAAGCTGCTCTCGACAGTAACGCTTGTGTTCGTCGGCCTGTTCATCGCGCTCTGAGGCCCCTGGACCATCGGCAAACCATAAATATGACCACGGGCATCGAGAGGCCCGCGAGCCCTTCACATTTAGAGGACTGACCAGATGTACGTGATAGCGTCCAAAGAAGATGTTGTCAGGATACCCCCGAACCTGCTGGGAGAGGACTTTCAGAAGCTGGCTATGAGGCTGACTCAGGATACCTTCCAGAACAAGGTCGAGGGAGACGGCAGCTACACAGTGCTGGTCAAGAACATCGAGCCTCTGGGCGGAGGCCGTATAATCCACGGTGATGGAGCAGTCTATCAGAAGGTCAAGTTCGAGGCCTTGATGTTTCGGCCAATGCTTCATGAGATCATCGAGGGCACTGTGTGCGAGATCCTCAAGTTCGGCGCGTTCGTCAGGTTCGGCCCCCTCGATGGCCTGTTGCACATCAGCCAGATAATGGATGACCGCATAGACATCGACCTGGACGGGCACAGGCTGATAGGAAAGGACACGAAGCGTGAGCTGAGGCTGGGCGACAGCATCCGGGCGAGAATCGTCTCCTTGAGCATCAACGAGCGAAGCCCGCGTGAAAGCAAGATCGGGCTCACGATGCGGCAGCCTGGCCTGGGCAAGCTCGAGTGGATCGAGGAGGAGCGGAAGAAGCGGGAGGAGAAGGAGAAGAGATGAAGATAGAGAAAGCGTGCAAGAAGTGCAACTTCGTCACCGAGGAGGACAAGTGCCCGCTTTGCGGAGGCGAGACCTCGAAGGAATGGCAGGGATATGTCGTGATCCTCGACCACGCGAAGTCAGAGATCGCGAGGAGAATGGGCATACATGTCAACGGGAAGTTCGCCCTCAGAGTTCGATGAGTCCTTTCCGAAGAAGGACCTTGAGCTCCCGGAAGAGCTGAGGAGCGAGCTGGCAAGGCCGATCGGAGACCTGGTTTCGGCATGGGCCCTTCCGAGGCGGCTCAAGGGAAGCGCCCGGGTGATAGCCGTGGGGGACGTCGTCACAATCACGCTCCTTCAAATGAACCTTGAGCCCGATGTGGCCGTCTTCGACTACAAGACACAACGTTCCGAAGACTACAAGGCCAAGGAACGCATCGCGAAGATGCATGGCAGGATCGTGAAGGTCGAGAACCCCGCGGGGAAGATCACCCGAGCGCTCTGGCACGCGGTCAAGGAAGCCGTCAACGCGAACGACAAGGTCAAGGTAGAGGTTCTGGGAGAAGAAGACCTCGCATCCCTCGTCGCAATTGCGACCGCGCCCGAGGGAGCAAAGGTCATCTACGGGCTGCCGAGGAAAGGCCTCATGGTCGTGCCAGTGAACCGCGACACGAGGGCTCTTGCGGCTGCGGCAATAAAACGAATGGTAAGGTGAGACGGTGGAGATCGAAATAGTCTCGAAGAAAGAGAACGAGCTGCTGGAAAGGACAGAGGTCACTTTCAAGGCATCTCATCCGAAGGAGGGCACGCCCCAGAGAGATGCCGTCAGGGAGAAGCTATCGTCCATGTTGAGAGCGCCCAAGGAGCGCGTGATCATCGATGCCATGGACTCCGAGTTCGGAAAAATGGAGACGGTGGGCTACGCGAAGGTCTATAAGACCAAGGAAGCGGCGATGAAGTTCGAAC
>CAYOXJ010000150.1:0-3881 GCA_964407905.1 uncultured Thermoplasmata archaeon | reverse complement strand
CTTTGAGCTCGTCGAAGAGCGTGTAAGCGTCTGGCATCCATTCGTATCCCGCGACAATGTTGCACCACACGCCCATGAAGGCCTCTCCTCTCGCCTCCTCCAATGCCTCCCAGTGTTCTGGAACTAGACCCTCGAGTACCTCCGTCATGGTCACAAAGGCTTCGCCAAGAGCGTCCACTTTGGACATGTCGATGGAGGCCATCGTCACGAAGTCCTGACAGTAGTTGTATATATGGTCATACTCCCACTTCGAGCTGTAATAGAGGACGTACTCATACGGCAGCAGAGTTACGAGCTCCAAAGGAGACATGCCTGGGTCTTCGACGAGGTCGGACACGAACATCTGATAGGGAAATCCGTCGTACGGTTCCGTGCTCTGAGTTGCGATCAGATATGGCACGGTGCCCCTGAGCTCATAAACGACCTCGACGGTCGCCATGGAGCACGCGTCGAAGGCGAGGATGTCGACCCCGCCTCTCTTGCTCTTGGCCTGGATCTCTTTCATGGCGCCCGCGAGCCCGTCAACGGTCATCAGCCAATCGCCATCGGTGTAGTCCTCGCATGCTCCTCGCCAGCCGTAACCATGGTCGCTGATTATGAGCATCGTTTTCTCAGCAGGGAAGTTCTTCATTCCGTAAAGAGCGAACTCCTTGAGAACGGCCGGGTCGGACGTATTCTTCTCTTCCCAAGCTGCAATCACCTTTCGCTTGCCACCGACGATCTCGTATATGGTGATGCCTGGCACCGAATTGAAGTCCTCAAGGAATATGAAGTTGACGTTGTCATTCGACGTGAGCGCTCCCTCTATGGTCATCAAGTTGAACTCCGCCGCGAACTCGAGGTTGTTGTCCGCGCAGTAGTAGAGCATGATTGTCCATTCCTTGCCCTGCGCGCCATGAGAAGACGCGCCGAGCACGGCGGACGGCAAGGTCATGATCGCAGCTGCTAGGATGCAAGTCACGATGTTCACTCTAGAAAACCTCAACTGACTCCCCCCGAAGCTACTGACTCCCCGTATCACGAACGCGCAACATAATGATTTCCGGGCGAAGGGCGAAGCCAATGCTCATCTCTTTGAGATCTCGACCAGGCGCCTCGCCAGAGCGCCTCCGACCACGGACAGGTCTTCGGTCGGCAGGATCTTCCCAGCACTAACATCGAACACGATGTTCGCCGACGCAGGCACCTCCTCGTCCCCCACCCAGAGCGTCACAATCAAGGGCACCTTCGGGAAGAAGTAGACCTTCATGCCAACAGCCCCTGTCTTCACGGGCTCCGCCCTCATGACCTCGCCTATATGTTTCAGTATCTCTGGCCTCGAGCCGAACTCCCTTGCGATCAAGTCGATAGCCCTCGACTTGAAAGCAGGATAATAGACTGCCCCGCCCTCGAAATCTCTGAACGTGACGAGTTGATTCGCAAGCTGTGTCTTGCCAGCTCCCGCAAGATAGTGAAGCACAAGAACCTGAAGATACGGGCTCACTGGGGCGGGCCTGTCTCCCGTCCATACAATTTCCTTTGTCACAAGGTCGATCGAGCATTCCCTGTCCATCACCCTGAGCCTGAATCGCTTGCCCCCCGAAGTCAGGGATGCACCCGAGTCAGCGGCCACGGTCTTCGGGTTCAGTGTAGAGATCTTCGCCCAAGCGAGAACAAGAGCTTCGTCTTGAGTTGGCAGTCCCACTCTGGCCAGCCTCCGCCTACGCCCTCAGGAATGAATGGGCGTACAGCTTCTGGTTCAACAGGACCTCAGCCGCCTTCACAACCTTCATGAGCTCCTGGTCGTTCGGGTCCACAATCGCGGCGTCCAACCCCCTGCCGAGGAGCATGGCGAGGTAGGTCCTGTTCAGCAAGCTCCTCGGCCCCGCTCGAGACATTGCTCAATCCAACGATGGTTTTTGGCGGGGGCGTGCTCAGGCCCCTGAAAGAGGTTATCGCTTCGCAGAGGGCGGGGCACTGGTTCTGGGCCGCAGATATGGGCAGCACCACGGGATCGAGATAGATCTTCTCCTGCGGGATGCCGATGTCCATCGCATTGCCGAGCAGGAGGACCGCGATCTCGGCCCTCCCCTCCACGCTGTTCGGGATCCCCTGCTCGTTGATCGTGAGGCAGACGATCTCAGCATTGTGTTCTTTCGCGAGTGGGAAGAACTTCTCCATCCGCTTCTGCTCAGCTGTGGTCGAGTTGATCATTGGCTCCTTCGTGGCCGCCGCAAGGCCTGCCTGCTGGACCTTGAGGCTCGGAGTGTCAATCGACACGCGAACGTCGACCGCGTCCTGAACGGTCTTGACGAGCCAGGTCATCGCCTCCGCCGCATCGGATCTCCCCGGGCCAGTGTTGATGTCAAGTATGTGGGCGCCAGCGTTCACCTGCTCGTGCGCCAGATCCTGTATGTACTTGGCATCTTTCGTGTCTATGGCCTTCGCGACCTGCAAGAACTGTCCGTTGATCCTCTCTCCGACAACTATCAAGTGAGCTCCCCCACCAGATTGGCTGTACTGCGCTTGGCGAATATCAAATGTTCGCACAGCGTTCTCTCGCGTGGGCCGACCACCACGACATAACAGTTAATAGCCACGCAGGCCGTTCTCGACTCCGCTGGTCCGACATGGCGGTGAAGGGTCAAGGGAAGGAGTTCGTGGTCCTGTTCGCGCCCGATGACAAGTCCGTTGCGGTCAAGGGCGGAACCACCATCCTAGAGGCCTCCAGGGCAGCAGGGATCAGCCTCGATGCGGTCTGCGGAGGCGAGGGCAAGTGCGGCAGATGCAAGGTCAGGCCCAAGGGCAAGTTCTCGGCTGCGAAGTCCTCGCTGTTGAGCGAGGAGGAGGCTACCGCTGGAATCGTTCTCGCATGCAAAGCCAATGTGGAGGGAGATCTCTCGGTCGAGATTCTTCCACGGTCCAGGGTCGGAAGACACCAGATACTCACGAAGAGCGTTGAGGAAGTTCCCAAGCCTCTCTCGCCTTGGGTTCGAAAAGAGTCTTTCCAGCTCCCTCCTGCGACGATATGGGACAATGTCGCCGACCTCGAGAGGCTCTGGAGGGCGCTCGGACGGAGCGGCCTGCCCATGCCGCTCGAGGCTCTGAGGGATCTGCCGGAAGCGGTGAGGGCTGGGGACTGGAAGGTCACGGTCACGCTTTCGAACATCGACTCGATCGATGAGATAACCAGGGTTGAACCTGGAGAGACGACCTCGCAACTTCTCGGAATAGCCGTGGACATCGGCACGACCACAGTGGTCGCGGACCTCGTGGACCTCCTCACGGGAGAGGTCCTGGGCACATCCTCGGACTACAACCGACAGGTCTCTCGAGGAGAGGACGTCATAGCGCGAATGATATACAGCGAGGAGGGCGGCATGAAGGATCTCAACGCCCTTGTGAGAGAGACCATCAACTCGCTGATCGCGAGGCTTGTCCGCGATGGCCCATCACAAAGAGGAAGGCCCTTGGCACACCAGGAGATCGTGGCGATCTCGGTGGCGGGCAACACGATCATGACTCACTTCTTCGCAGGTCTGCCGACGAAACACCTGAGGCTGGAGCCCTATGTCCCCGTGGCGTATCATGCAGGGTACCCGAAGGCGGTGGAGCTCGGCCTGGAGGCGAACTCATCCGCAAGGGCGCTGCTCTTCCCCTCGCGCGCGGGCTACGTGGGGGGCGATGTCGTCGCGGACGTGCTCGCAAGCGGCATGCACCTGTCCAACAAGCTCACACTCCTGATCGATGTCGGCACGAACGGGGAGATCGTCCTCGGCAAGAAGGACTGGATGGTCTCATGCTCTTGCTCCGCGGGGCCAGCTTTCGAGGGCGGGGAGGTCTCCTGCGGGATGAGGGCAATGGATGGAGCGATAGACAAGATACGGATAAACGACGACTAT
>CAYOXJ010000149.1:0-3985 GCA_964407905.1 uncultured Thermoplasmata archaeon | reverse complement strand
ACGAGCCCCCGAACGAGATCAAGCAGAACATGCGCTCGTTCGGATGGGATATCGGCCAGGTACAGGTCTTCGACGCAACGCCTGACATCTTAAATTACGACAAAACGCCTGTGCGGGACGTATCGACCGAACGCAGGGTGGTCTATTTCAGGGATGCGAGCGATGAGATGAGGATCACATCCGAGAGAAGCCCGGCGGACATGACAATCAACACGATCCAGGAGGCGCTCAAGCAGGAGATGAAGGTCAGGAAGTACTCTCGGATCGTGATAGACTCCCTTACTTCCCTGAGGTACTTCTACATCAAGACGAGCGAAGAGGACACCACGATGATGTCATTCTTGCGGCTGCTGTCGGATCTTGGCACCACTTGCCTTCTGACGGTCCAGCTGCCGGAGATCTCCAAGCCAGAAGTCGAAGCACACATGGCCAGAGGAGAGATAAGGCTGCACAAATGGTTCAACGGCAGAGGCCTGATGCGAGGAATAACCGTCGAGAAGTACAGGGGTTCGTCGCACGATCACAGGCTTCGTATGATGAAGATCAGCTCGGAAGGCATTGCGGTCAAGGTCGCATTGCCCGAGAAGGAGGAGCTGCCACTAGAGCCACTGCATACGGAAGCTCAGGTGACCAGTGTCAGGGACGTTGGCGAGACTCCTCGGGAAGCCGAGACGCCGCCGTCCACGGACCAGCCCAAGCATCACGAAGGTGGTGGCATCTGAGGATTGAACAGAAGCGCGTGAGCACTGGCGTTCCGGGAATCGACGAGATGCTGAGGGGCGGCCTGATCCCAGGGAGGCCGTATGTCGTGTCGGGAACGACTGGGAGCGGGAAGACCACCCTGGCTATTCAGTTCCTGCACCAGGGGGTGAGGCACGGAGAGCGTGCTCTTCTTGTCGCAATCGACGAGCCCCCTGCTGAGATCAGGGAAAACGCCAGGAACCTCGGCTGGGACGTCGGCAAAATCAGGATTCTCGATGTCCATCCAGCTGCGAAGGCGTACAGCAAACGCGTGTCACTGGTAGAGGTAGCTGCGCAGAGGTCCGTCGGCTCGCTGAGAGAAGCGGGATCGAGCGCGAAGACGGAAGCGATGAAGCAGGTGACGCCAGAGGTGTCCGTTCAGTCCCTCCAGCTGATGCTCAAGCAGGAGCTCCAGGAAACGAGCTACTCCAGGGTAGCCATCGACTCCCTCACATCGCTCAAGAAGCTTTCTGAGGCGATGGAGGATACGAACACTGGTGTCATGTCATTGCTCAGGTTCCTCTCCGAAGCAGGGGTCACGAGCTTGATCGTGACAGACCTGCCTGACCCGACCGAGCTCGAGCCCGAGATATTCATCTGCAGGGGCGAGATGCGGCTGCACAAGAGAATGGTCTCAACAAGGATGGATAGATGGATCACCATAGAGAAGTTCAGGGGCTCTGCGCACGACTCCATGCCGAGGCCGATGACAATAACCGATGCTGGCATCTTCGTGGATTCCCACAAAAAGATACCAAAGACTTCCCTGAAGATGTTGCAGGCGTTCACCCAGTATGCCAGATAGTATCGTGTAAGACCACTACCTTCTTTAGTGGGATTGTATGTTCCGGTTCTCGCGAGCACCATGGGCAGGAAGTCAACGCTCCCTCTGATCGAGGTCTCCGGCAAGCCCTTCGAGATGGGCCGCGCAATCGGAAGGAAGTGCGTCCGAAGAGCACATTCGTACAAGAAGGAGTTCATGGCAGCCGTGGAGCACTCTACGAGGATGAAATGGGACAAGGCTGTGGAGAAGGGCAAGCTGTTCCTGCCGCATGCCGAGGACTTCTATCCTGACTACATTGAGGAGATCAGGGGATATGCGGAGGGCGCGAGGTTGTCCTTCGAAGAGACCTTCGCAATGTGCTGTCACGAGTTCCTGTCACCTTGGGCGGGCAAGGGGTGCACAGATATCGCAGTCACAGGAGATGTCACTGAGGACAGTCGTGTTCTGGCAGGGCACAACGAAGATTTCTACACGGACATGCTCGATGACGTGGTGCTCCTTCATGCGAAGCCCAAAGGCAAGCCCGAGTTCTTCTGTACGTCGTACGCCGGGCTGTGCCCGTCCTGTGGAATGAACAGTGCTGGCATAAGCCTCACCGGGAACGCGCTCGAACCCAATGACGAACGAATAGGGATCCCGAAGTCGTTCCCAGTCAGGAAGGTCCTCGAGGCACGCAGGATAGGCGAGGCTTTGGAGAGCGCGATGCCAGAAGGTCGGGCGTCGAGCTACAACAACATATGCTCGGACAAGAACGGCGAGATCTATTCCCTGGAAGGCTCTGCGACGGATTGTGCGTGGATATATGCGATCGACGGATACATCGTGCACACGAATCATTACACTTCTGACAAGATGCTCAGATTCGAGTCCTCGCCCGCAGCCCTGGGATGCTCGATATTCCGATACAACAGGGCGCTGAGGCTCGCCGAGGATCAGCTGGGCGCTGTGACTGTCGAGTCGCTGAAATCGATATTCAGAGACCATGTCAACAAGCCCAGTTCGATATGCAGGCATGCTGATCCCGGAGTGCACAGGCTAGATGTGTCTGAAACGATTTTCTCCGTGATCTACGACCTGACCAACCTCGAAGCGCACGTTCTCAAAAGCAAGCCTTGCGCTGGTGAGTATGCTGTTTTCTCGTTGAAGTAGAAGTGAACGAGGACTGCGGGCCAAATGGAAAGTATTTAATCCCAATCACATTATTGCGCAAGAGCCATCATGGGCCCATAGCTTAGCATGGTTGGAGCACCCGGCTGATAACCGGGAGGTCACCGGTCCGAATCCGGTTGGGCCCACTTCGAATCTCGAAAAAGGCCATGGAGAGAGAAAGGCGATACTTTGGTGGTGGGGAGAAGATTCTGACGAGCGATTCAGGAATTCTAATTGACTACACGCTTTTGCCAGCAACTGTCAAGTGCCTTAACTGCGGTCAAGACAACCTTCGGACAAACGATGTATGCTCGAAGTGTGGCGCCGACCTGTACAAGTCCAAGATTGTTGTCCTTCCCAAGGGGTATGAACCTCCTGGTCCTCCCGCTCGCGACAGGATTCAAGTCCCTATGGAACACGACATAAGCAGACGAGCCAAGATCCTCTTCTATCTGGTATCGTTTTTTGTTCCCATCGTTGGGATCGTATTGGGAGCGATCTTCTACGTGAGATACCCTGACCCATACGGCAGGTTCAGAGAGGCGGGTAGGAACTGCCTTATCCTGGCGATCATAAGCGTCGTGCTGAGTCTGATAGTTGTCATAGTCCTTCTTGCCGCATCGGTTCTGACCCTCTCGCGATCTGGGGCATAGGTCCGGATACGAAGACGAATGAAGAGAAGGTAATAGGTTTGAGCCCGAGTTCAATCCCAGCTGATTGATGCGACATGTCTGCTTGCTGGCTATCGATATATGGTTTCTGTTTCGAGTAACCCAGCATCTTGTTGCAGATAGGGCAAATCCTGAAGCGAATGGCGCATGGGAGAGAAGAATCAGGAATTTCGTGCAAAAAGGGAGATATTGGAAGAGCGTATGTTCTAGGTGATGGCTAAAGATGTGATGGACTCTATTCTGACAACTGTATTCCTGTTCATAGTTCTCATAGCGCTAGTTATGGAATTTTACGCCGTTGACACAATAATAGATTTCTTTTCGTGGTTTTTGCCAATATCAAGCGGATTGGCGACTTTCTTTTTTGGCTTGATCGTCCTTGCGTCAATTACTGGCATCATCTTGAGTCTGCTAAGTCTGTCTGGGGTTAGGCCAAGAGGCTGACCCCCGACTATCTGGTTTATAGAAAGAGAAAGGAGTTTGTGCCTCGGAAAGGACCTCTACGATGAAATGTCCCTAGTCGACTGCTCGATGCAGGTTATCTTCTTCTCAACTCTCCCGATCTTCACGGATCCCCTGGGGCTGTCGGACATACCTCTATTCGCGGTTCTCCCGCACTATGGTGACTTCGTCCCTTGTC
>CAYOXJ010000148.1:0-4039 GCA_964407905.1 uncultured Thermoplasmata archaeon | reverse complement strand
ACCTTTCCCCGCGCATGTGGCAGTTCGAGAAAGACCTGCACACCAGGTGGTCATCCATCATCAGATACAATCGCGCGACAAAGCTGTTCAAGAAGGAACTCGGGAAGGTCGAGGTGTCGACCTTCAGGAGGATACTCTCGGACCATGTGGGATACCCCCAGTCGATATGTCGCCATGCTGACCCGGCCCTCCCGGAGGAAGAGCAGACTCAGACGATATTCTCTGAGGTGTTCGACCTCACGAACAAGGTCGCGTGGATTCTTCAGGGCAATCCGTGCAAGGGAGAGTACAGGAAGTACGAGCTCTGAGCGCTCTGGCTACAGGGCTCCGTGTCTCAAGACCTCTCCTGCCCGCGCCTTGGTCTGCTTGCCATTGTCGACCGCGATCTTGCCATTGACGATCACATACGGCACGCCCTCAGCGTACTTGGGCGGGTAGTTCTCGAAAGGATACGTGTGCGGCCATCTGTTCGTTGCCCTGTCCTTGATCCTCGCAAGGTCTATTATCGCAATGTCCGCCCGCATCCCGGGCCTCAACACCCCCCGGTCGTGGAGGCCGATCTTCTGTGCTGGGAAACTGGTCATCTTCCTGATGCATTCCTGCAGCGTCAGCAGCGGCTCGTCCCTGACATAGCGCTCGATTATGCCCGGGTACTCGCCATATGCGCATGGTACGTACAATGGGGGGTCGTCGTGAGATTCCTCCAGTGACCTGGTCGAGCAATCGGAGGAGACCATGACGAGCGGATGCGCCAGAAGCGCCTTGATGTCCTCCTCCGTGATGTAATCGAAAATGGCCTGCACACCGTCCCTCTCCTCGACCAACAGGTCGAAGTAGGTTTCGAACGGATCCTTGCCGCGCTCCTCTGCCACTTGAGCGATTGTCCTGCCCTCCAGTTCCTTCTGTCCCGGGACGTGTCTGAGGAATATGCGCTCAAACCGCTGGTGTTTCAGAAGTCCTGCGTAACCCGCAGCCGGCAGTCTGTCCTCGATGATCTCCTGCCTGATGCGCTTCCTGTTCGAAGGGTCCTTCATGTGCTCCACGAGCTCAGGTGATATCAACTTGTGAAGGTACTGCGGCAGGGCTGCGCTCAGTCTCTCCTCTAAGTCCGTGTGCATGTCATTGTCCACTGTGACGTCTATACCTCTTCTCCTGGCCTCTTCCACGAGGCCCAGGGTCTCCTCGGTCCTTCCCGATGCGCCGTACTTTGGGCAGTTGTGAGAGATCTGCACGGGAACGCCGCTCTTCTCCCCTATCAGGATGGCCTCCTTGATAGCCTCCGCGATTGTCTCGCGTTCTCCACGTATATGAGACGTATATATCCCGTGGTACCTGGCGACAATCTTGCACAGCTCGATTATCTCGTCGGTCTTCGCATAACACCCAGGAGGGTAGACGAGCCCCGTCGAGAGCCCGAACGCCCCGGACATCATGGCCTCGTCGACAAGGTTCTTCATCGATTTCAGCTGCCTTGGAGAGGGCGCCCCTTGGTCGGGTCCCATGACCGCGCATCTCACTGTGCTGTGGCCCACGAGAGCCGCGATATTGTGGCCCACGCCTCGCCTTTCGACGAACTTCAGGTACTCCGCGAAAGTGCGCCAGTGCCAAACGTCCAGCACTCCCTTCCAATCGCCCCAGTACGTCTTCCACAGGTCGACATATGGCTCTCTCAGAGGGGCAGCTGATTCTCCGCAGTTGCCAATCAGATGCGTCGTGACGCCCTGTCTCAGTGTGCTGTCGCACCCTGGGTATATGATTGCAGTGACGTCCGAGTGAGTGTGTATGTCGATGAATCCCGGACAAACATAGTGACCCTTGGCATCTATCGTCCGTTCGCAGTCCTTCTTCTCTATCCTGCCCATCCTTGCGATCTTCTTGCCAAGTATTCCTATGTCGCAGCGATACCAGGGATTGCCCGCACCGTCGACGATGCGGCCTCCCAGTATCCCGATGTCCAACTGCACGGAGCTCACCAGCTCGCGTAATGACGTTCTCGTATTTACGAGTTAATCGGGGAGGGCTTCTCAGAACAGATAGAGCAGGGTACCTGACCAGATCTTGGGGAAGAAATAGGTTGACTTGTGTGGCATCTTCTGCCCTGCCTGTGCTATCTCCATCACCTGCTGAACGGTTGGTGGCTTGACGAAGAAACAGGCTTGGTACTCGCCCGTGTCCATCGCCTCCTTTGTCGGGCCCATGCCTTTCACATACTCGATGTTGACCTTCTTGTCGAGCATCTCCGAGCTGTAGCCGAGGTGCTTCTTCAAGACTCTTTCCTGCACGACATAGACGGGGAGGTCTTCCATCGGGTTCTCGGGCTTCTTGTTCATTTTCGGCCGGGCCAAGAGATATGTGCTCGAGGACCGGATCCAAACGCCGAACACGACGCCTGATGCCTCCTCAACCGCTCGGGCGAGCTCGTCAGGGCCGGCGCATTTCTGCAGTACGAACTCTTCCGCCAAAGCCTTCGGCAGTCTCTCGAGCAGGGCCTCATCCACGCCCTGCACCAGCCTGTGGGTCGGAAAGACTATGAGCCCTGGATTCCTCGAACTGACGAGCGTGGCGAGGACGTAATCGTAGGGCCTCTCCCCATCTCTCGAACCGTTCTTGGACCGCATCAAGTCCCTGTACTCCAGGGCGGTCTCGTACCTGTGGTGTCCGTCCGCAATGATGATCTTAGCGCGCTCCAGGGGCCTCGATACCTTGTCGATGAGCTCTTGCTCAGATATCCTCATCACTCTGTGATGGACTCCTTCATGGTCGATGAACCTCAGTTCCTCCTCCTTCTTCCTGAGGGTCTTGATGAGCGGCTCGACCTCGTTGGATGAATCGTCGTAGAGCAGGAGTATCTGCTCTGTGTCACCATTGACCGCGCTTATGTGAGCCAGACGGTCCGCCATGTGCCTCGGGATGGTCTTCTCATGAGGCATGATGCTGCCTTTCGAGAAATCCTCCAGCTTCACGAGGCCGACGATTCCTGACCGCACCCTCGTCTCACCGTCAGGACAGGCGTAGGTCTGCTCGTAGATGTAGAGGCTCCTGCCCACGTCCCTGACCAGGACCTCGTCGCGGAGCCAGGTCTGAAGCCGTCTGCTGGCAATGCAGTAGCCGTCGCCCTCGTCACCCAACGTGATGTGAGCTATGTTCAGCCTGTCCTCTTTCAGCCTCCGCTCCATGACGCCATCGATCACGTCGTACGGGGGCGCGACGAACCTCGTGACGTCCTTGCCAAAACGCGAGGTGTTGTAGTGATAGGCCTCGAAAGGGACGACCTTGGCCAACCGATTCTCCTTCCCGGACCTGCCTGATGCAACGGGCATCTAAAAAATGTTGGCATGGTCTGCGGACGAGTCCACCTCCTCAGTCCAGTATGGGCAGGTACCCGTACCAGACGCCATCATCGTGGAGGTACTGAAGGTTCTCCTCGAGCAGGCCTAGATGGACGATCTCCATCTTTGCCAACTTCGTGAATATCTTCTTCATCTTGGGGCTGGCAGCCGCCGCGCTCTTGGAGTAGAATTCAATCGAGCGCTTCTCTGTCCTGATGCCCAGCTTTATGGCCGCCACGGCATCCTTGGCATGAATTGAGTTCTTGTGGATCCTCTCAGGGAATATCTCGGCCAAGCTCCTCTTGAGGAGCTCCTTGGACGGAGGCTTCGGCTTGCCCCCGAGGTTGCTCAGCTCTATCATGAGGATGTGCATGTGCTCCTTCTCGTCGGCCGCGAGGCTCTTCATGAGCAGCTTTGCCTTCTCGTCGCCGACGACCTCCTTGAACTTGGAATAATACTCGCTGCCGAACCGCTCCAGCTCTATTGCGGTCGCAAGTATCTCCTTCATGTCTGCCATCGCGTACCACCGGTCGTTCTCGGCTGAGCAAGCGCACGGTTGGTATTAAGAATTGTGCAAAACAGAACGCTCCCCGACCTCGTCGGGAAGAGCAGAATCCCGGGGCCAAATCCCGCGCTAGGCAGTGCTCAGTAATGCGATGCCAGTGCCGTTCTCAGATCTGATAATCCAGGGGTCCTGTATTATATATGAA
>CAYOXJ010000147.1:0-4047 GCA_964407905.1 uncultured Thermoplasmata archaeon | reverse complement strand
GCCAGAGAAGAAGGCGCAGCGGTAAGAAGATGCGTGTATGCCTCCTGCCCAGCACAGGTCAAGGAACGGCTCGGGCATTTTTGTTCGAGGAATGCGATGGACCTAGACGGTGTTGGGCCGGCCCTTATCGATCAGCTCGTGGACAAGAAGCTCGTGTCAGACGTTTCAGATCTGTACAAGCTCCGCAAGGATGACCTCCTCACTCTCGAAGGAATTGCGGAGAAATCGTCTCAGAACATCCTGGACGCCATCAGGTCCAGCATCGACAGGGATTTCGATCGGGTGCTCTTCGCGCTAGGTATCCGCCATGTTGGCAGAACGACCGCACAGGCCCTGGCGGATGCGTTCCGCAGCATGGATCGATTGAAGGCGGCGAGCGTAGAGGAGCTCTCAAGAGTCGAAGGAATCGGGCAGATAGTCGCGCAGTCCCTGCGTGATTTCATGGAGGATTCGAAGAACAGGCAGCTGGTCGAGAAGCTCAGGAAGGCTGGGCTTAGGATGGAGGCTGCCGCAAAGGCGAAAGGTCCTCTCGAGGGCAAGGTCTTTCTGTTCACAGGAGAGCTGAGTTCTATGTCCAGACCAGAGGCGGAGGCACTTGTGGAATCGCTTGGAGGCAAGGCGGGGTCGTCAGTTACCAAGGCCACGGACTACGTTGTCGTTGGAGAAAACCCGGGATCGAAGCTCGCGAAAGCCAAGAACATGAACAAGGTCATCGTGGACGAGAAGGCATTCTTGGACATGGTCAAGAAACGGTAGCTGGTCTGGCCGAACACTGGCGTTTCAGTTGCCCAATTTCGCGTCATGATAGCGGCAGGGCATGGTTCTTATAGCTGGCTAAACCAAGTCATACGTGCAGGAGTAGACTGCCAGAGTGGGAACCAGATTGCCCGAGAAGACTGTTCCAAAGACGAGTTCGAACCAGGCCGAGAAGGACGACAACGACTTCGACCGATATCGCAGGAAGCTACAGAGGATACTCCGTGAGCCAGACATGAGGTCCCAGCACCTGTCTGGCGGCGTTGGCACCATCGAGCCCAGGCGCATGAGCGAGCGGCTGAAGGAGGCAACTTTGTCCCCGAAGCTGGTCAACCCTGCCTCGGCCGACGACTACGCCGGCCCGCTTTTTCAGTGCACCGAGTGCGATATGATTGTGCGAGAGTCAGACCCTTACTGTCCGTTCTGCGGCGCCATATTCGCAGACGGGCCTCTTGCGACAGAGAGTTCGATCGCGGAAGCGGTCGAGGGGCTAGCAGCTGAGAAGCCTGCGCAGAGAGAGCCAATGGTGAGGCCCGAGAAGTTCGACGTGTTCAGCCTGTTCAGGACCAGGCCGAGGTCGCGGGACATGCTCTATCAGGAGGCACTCAAGGGGTTTGCAGGATCTGCGAGGCTCCTCGAGGAGATCGAGCACCTCGTCTCGGACGTAAGTTCGCTGGGAACGGACACGACGAAGGCAAGAAGGCTGATAGGGACTGCTTGGGAAGCATGCAGGGACGGTGACTGGAATCTCGTGACCACCCTAGCTCGGCAGACCGAGGAGCTGATTGAGCCCAGCATACCCGACCTTGTGAGGTCCGAGGTGGCAAAGGCGAGGGAGCTGCTTACGGACGCGAAGGCAGCGGGCGTAGACATCTCGCAGTACGTTTTGAGGATCAAGAACGTCATGCAGGCCCTGCATGCGGACGACCCGGACGAGGCGTTGAGGTTAACGAAGGAGCTGATGGACTCTCTGAGAGAGGACTCAATCTCCTGGCATTAGGCAGGGCAGTTGTTCCATTGACACATGACGACGTCCCATATGATATCTCCAACAGAGGGTTTTTATCGGCGTTGCCTCGTCTTTACTACTAGATGATCTCAGACCTGACCGCCTTGGACTCCCTCGGCTGGGCAGCTTTGAAGGACGCGCTGAACCAGAGAGTGGTCATTAGCGCGGTTAAATTCGTCCCGAGCAAGAAGAACAGGGTCTGGATAGTCGAGACAGACGTGAGGCCCGTCGTCGTCAAACGTTTCCTATCAGGAAGGTGCGGGCACGAGTTCGAGGCACTTCTTCAGGCAAAACAGGCGGGCCTGAACGTGCCCTATCCGCTGCACATTGCCAGCGATTACCTCGTGACGGAGTATCTCGAAGGCGAATCCTGCGACATATTGATCAATCACATGTTCAGCATTGAGGCAGCTGACGGGATTGGGAGGTGGCTCGCGCTGTTTCATCAGAAGCTTGGCGATGGCATTAATAGGAAGCTGATGGCGGATGCAGTGCTGTCCAATTTCATCCTCCACGAGGGCAGCGTGTACGGTTTGGATCTCGAGGACTCATGCCTAGGTGACCCGCTCGATGACGTTGGCCGAGCAGCTGCCTCGATACTTGGCAGCGAGCCCTTCTTCACCCCAATCAAGTTCGACCTCTGTCACCGAATGATAGCGAGCTATTCTGAAGCCTCGAATTCAGACATCATGCAGGCGGTCAGACCATTCGTATCCAAACACATCAGAATCGATGCGAGCAGGAAGCCGCTTTTTCGAAGGACCTTCATGGCTGCTGCGAGAAGTCTGGAAAGACAGTGGCCGGAGCTAGCGTGACCCATCGTCGATTGCTGTGGACCACGCTACTGCGGAGGCTTCGATTCTTGCGTCGGCTGGATCTGTGCCTGGGCTTCCTCGGTCCTCCGCTTTGACCTCGCCCTCAGCTCCTCGAGCTTCCTGGTGATCTCCGAGATGCTGTCCACCTGCTCGCCGATGACTTGCTTGCGCTTGTCCAGGGTCTCTCTCATCTTCTCGACCTTCGCCCTCTCCTGAACCAGCTTGTCCATTTCCTCGGCGAGACCTTCTCTGCGCTTGTTCATCTCGTTGACCTTCTCCTTGAAGGTCGTCTCGCGTTTGTCCAGGTCCATCTTCGCGCTCGCGAGAGCTTCTTCTCGCTCGGCAAGAGCCTTCTCCTTGTTTTCCAGCTCAGCGAACCTGCCGGCGACATTCTTCCTCTCGGTGTCGAGTCTGGCCATCTCCTCTTCGATTCTCCCCTTGGCTTTGAACTCCTCTTCCTGCAGGGCCGTCTCCTTCTCCGAGAGCGTCTTCAGCCTCGTGTCCAGGCTCTCTTCCGAGGCCTTGACGCCCTCCTGCCGCCTCTTGAGGTTCTCCATCTCATCTCGGACTTTCTGTTCGCGTTCGTTGATGCTCCTCGTCTCGTCGGCGAGGACGGACTCCTTCCTGACGATCTCGGACTTGATCCTTTCGAGGTCTTTGCGAGTCTCTATCAGCTCGCTAGCATGGGCTTCAGCCTTCGCCTTCGTCTCGGCAAATGTGGCTTCCTTGGCCAATAGCGATTTCTCTCTCTCCGCCAGGAAGGCCTGGCGTTCGGCAATCGCCTGTACGGCTTTCTGATGCGAGAGGTTCGCGTCCTGGGTTGCCGCCTCCCTCTTCTCCAGGTCCTTCTGCCTCTTGTCGAGGTCTCTCAACAGTGACTCAACACGTCCCTCGGATGAGGATATCTTGCCCTCCCTCTCGGCGACAGCGAGCTCTCGCGTCTCCAGGGAAGCCATCTTGTCCTTGAGCTGCTCGTTCTCCTTTCCTATCTTGGCCAAGAGGGAAGAGAGCTCCTTTTGCTGCGTCTCCGCGTTCTTCTCGACCTCAGCTCGTCTCTTGTCGAGGTCCTTCCTCTCCTGTTCGATCTCCCTTTCTCTTTCTTCAAGCTGCGATTGACGTTTTGACAGCTCCTCGGCCTGAGTGCTCACGAGGTCCTGCCTCGGTCTGATCTCAGCAAAAGCCTTCTCCAATTCATGCCTCTTGGACGCGATCTCGTCCTCAGCAGCTTTGAGCTTATTCTCCCTCTCTGCCAGGGAGGCCATTTGAGCCTTCGTCCGCTCGCTTTCCGATGCAAAGGACTTCTTGTCCGATTCGAACTGCGAGATCTTGACCTCAAGGTCGCGCTTGGTCTTTTCCAGTGACGTCTCGAGGCCCTTTAGGGCTTCGGCCTTCGATTCGAGTTCTGTCCTGTTCTCGTCCAGGCCCTCGATTCTGGACTTGATATCCACCGACTCTTGCCAAATTCTG
>CAYOXJ010000146.1:0-4049 GCA_964407905.1 uncultured Thermoplasmata archaeon | reverse complement strand
TCCTTTGTCTATGCAGCGATCGAGTATCCAAGAGGAGGCAAAGGGGAATCCGCGGTTCCTCGGAAGTGACCTGGACCGCATCGAGCGAACAGGGCTCACTGGAGATCAGACATTTCCGGAAGCGGCGAGATAGCATGGGAGAGACCGAGCGGAAACAGAAGCAGCCGCCGATGACGAAGGAAGAGCTCAGGCGAGACATCGTCCTTGCTCGAAGCGAGAGATACTACCGGACCGCGTACTTCATTCAGTCGAAATGGTTCATGGTCGGAGGGGGCCTGGCGATCGCCATATTTCTAATTCTGATCTTTCTGTTCGGCTGACCAAGAATCATTTCTTCTTATGTATCGGACAGGGCCTGCCCAACCTGCAGTACCTGCACTTGTCCTCTGGAACAGGAGGGATTGCCTTGACCATCCGCCCGTACTTGCGCCGCGGCATCGTCTCTCCCGTCCAGAGAAGGCATCTGACCTAGATAAGGCTCTGCGACCGCTCACTTCGACCTCGGGAGCATGATGTTGAACACACACCCTTTGGAGAAATCGCCCGGAACGATGTCCGAGACCCACATATTGCCCGAATAGCGGTCCACGATCCCTCTCGCAGCGGCGAGGCCGATTCCGAACCCTCCTGTGAGCTCCGACTTTGATGTCTTGACCATCTTCAGCACCTCGCCCTTGAGATGGTCAGGGATGCTCTTGTTCGGCTGCGACACCCTCACCCACCAGAAGTCCATCTTGCGGTCCCTTCGCGTCTCGGCGGACACGATGAGCCTCGTCTTCTCGTTCCTGTCGGACATCGCGGCGCTGTAGAAAAGGTTCACAAAGATGTCCTTGAGCATGTCATCCGCGAGCACCAGCATCGGCCCCTCAGAAAGGACCATCTCGAAATCGATCTGCTTCGAATGCGTTTGGCTCTGGATCTCGGCAGCGGCATCGGCCATCGCCTTCTTCAGGTCGGTCTTCTTGAAGCTCCTCGGGCCGGCTTCGCGAAGCTTCGAGATCGTCCGAACCATCTCGACGAGCCTGAGTATGTTCTCCACCTGCCGCGAGGTCTTGTCGATCATCGATGCGATCTGCGGGTCGAGGTCTGGCCTTGACCTGAGCGTGCCCATATAGGCGGTCATCGGCGTCGTGTAGTTCGCGATGTCGTGTGTGAGCAGGTCCATGTGGAGTTCGATCTGATCCCTCGTCCTCAGCATCTCCTTGACGAGCTTCGCGTTCTCAACGGCCACCGAGGCGTGGTTGGCGAAGAGCGTCGCGACCTCGAGGTCCTCTTGTGTGAACACCTCTGGCGGGTAGCGCATCAGCTCGATGACCCCTAGAACCTCCTTTCTGCCGAGGACGGGGACCGCGAGCATCCTGGTGTGCGTCGCGGGAGTGCCCGGTATGTAGTTTCCACGAGGGTCGGCCTCCGTGTCGAGTATGATCTCGGCCTTCTTGGAGCGAGCCACAAAGCCGACAATTCCCGTGTCAGCTGGGAAATCCCTGTCTGCCATGATCTCGGCAGCATACGGGCCAGACGCGTACGCGGGGTTGCCCATTCGCTTGTCCCAGTCGAATACGTAGAATGCGAGCTCGTTGCAGGGTATGAGCTCGGCGAGCCTCGTGGCGATGATCCTGTAGATCTCCTCTGATTCGATGTCGTGCTGGAGGGACGCAGCGGTCTCGATCAGAGCCTTCTGCGCCCTCGACCTGATGCTCAGCATCTGGAACAGCTCAGCGTTCTCCAACACCCGCACGACCTGCCTAGACAGGTCCTCTGCGATGCTCACCTCGTCCGGCGTGAAGGGCACAGCGCGCAAGCTGCTGCCGAGCAAAAAGAGGCCTATCGCCTCGTCCTCCTTGATGAGGGGCACGCAGACGCTGTGCGAGAAGGCGATCTGTCCCAGGACCTTCCTCTTCTTGCCCTCACCTCCGTTCCTCGAGACCATGGTCTTCTTGCTCGCGATAGCATCAGCTGCTAGCGGGAACGAATCGAGCCTCACACGAGAATCCTTTGCGAGCGCGAGACCTTTTGCGGAGCACGTCTGGCAGACGACCTCGCCTGTCTGCGAGTTGTACCTGAACAGGGCTGCGAAATCCGAGTCGAAGTAGTCCATCGCGTTCCTGCAGAAGCGTGACAACGCCTGGTCGAGATAGTGCGGAGCTTCAGGTGCCGCGGACATCCACCGCGAGAGGGCGAACTGCATCTCGGAGAACTCCTCGAGCATGAGCACGGTACCTTCTATCGACTTGTCCACGATGGCATCGATCGCGAGCTTCACTGTCGCCTTGTTGATGTTGGGCAGCTCGCGCTCCACGATCCTGAACATGATGTCCCTTAGCAGATTCTGCTTCCTCACCATCACGCTCAGGCTCGGGTTCTGAACGTGCTCCGCCCTGATGGCGCTCTTCAGGACCTCTAGAGCAGGCTTCGAAGTCGGGTTCAGCGCCCTCTCGAGAAGCGCGCCGAAGAATGCCCTCATCCTGTCGACCCTGACCTCTTGGGAGACGCTGAAGTCCGCGCCCTTCATGTACGACGCGCGAGACGCATCTGCCGCCCACGCCTCGGCTATGCGGCCGATGTTCGCCCTCAGGGCGTCCATGATGGCCTTGTAGTCACTCGAGGAGCTGGGGGAGAGAGTGCGCTCTGTGGGCCTGCGGGTCTCTTCTGGCTCTTTCATCGGGGGGCCATCTGTATGATGGAGTTTCGAGAATAAATCGCTTTTCCACCTGTTCTTCCGGTGGAGAACGGTCCGCGGAGTGCCACGACATGCTGCACTGGCACGGTCTCATCCCGAATGCACGCCTAGCTTTAGGTCGAATACGCTTATATCGCCGCATCAGATGCTACGTGCCGGAGTAGTGTATCGGCATGACCGTACAACACGCTTCTGTAAGGACCTTGATCCTGACGGGGAAGCAGGTCAAGAAGCTCCTGGACATGAAGGATGTTCTCGGCGCCGTCGAGGACGCATTCAAGCACAAGGGGCTCGGTAAGGCCCAGATGCCTCCGAAGATGTACCTTTTCTACCAGAAGTACGACGGGGACCTCAGAACCATGCCCTCCTACGTCGAGGACATTGACGTATCAGCGGTGAAGATAGTCAACGTGCACCCACAGAACCAGAAGAACTTCGGCATGCGCACAGTTATGGCCGTGCTCGTGCTCATCAACCCGCACACGGGCCAGCCACTGGCGTTCATGGATGCCACGTACATAACCGACATGAGGACCGGCGGAGCGAGCGCGGTGGCATCGAAGTACCTCGCGAGGCCGAGCCCGAAGGTGCTGGGGATCATCGGCGCTGGCAACCAGGCGAGGACACAGATGCTCGCTCTCATGACCTTCTACGGCCATTTCGACGAGGTCAAGATCTACGACATCTACCCTGAGAAGACCAAGGCGGTCGTGCGCGAGTTCAGGCGGAAGTACAAGGAGCAGGTCTGGAGGATCAGGGGAGCGAAGAGCGCTGAGGAGACCGTGAGGGGCTCCGACATACTCGTCACGTGCACCTCGGCGAGGGCGCCCATCGTCATGGACGAGTGGGTCAAGGAGGGCATGCACGTCAACTGCATCGGTGCTGACGCGCCAGGCAAGCAGGAGATGGACCCGAAGATACTGAAACGGGCGCACCTGGTGATCGATGACTGGGAGCAGGCCTGTCACTCTGGCGAGATCAACGTCCCTCTCTCAAAGGGGGAGCTGTCGAAGGAAGATGTCAATGCGGAGATAGGAGAGATAGTTGCCGGGCTCAAGCCTGGTAGGCAGAGCGATGAACAGATAACTGTCTTCTGTTCCACGGGCCTCGCAATCCAGGATTGCCTGACGGCCAAGATAGTCTATGATCATGCGCTGACTCAGAAGATCGGGAAGTCGATGCAGATTGTCCTATAGACGATGATGCACGGCGGGGCTTCTTCCGGAACCTCTCTACTGATTGCTTTTCGCCTTCTCTGTTGGCTTCAGCAGCACTGAGGATGTGTAGAGCATTGCCGCGACGGCAATCATGACGAGAGCAGGGACTCCGAGCGGCCACGGAAACGCAGTGTGCTCCGCCTGAGGGTCGA
>CAYOXJ010000145.1:0-4049 GCA_964407905.1 uncultured Thermoplasmata archaeon | reverse complement strand
CCTCACTGTGTCGGACGCCTCCGCCCTGTATGCCGGTGCTATTTCGAAGACCCTGTCCAGCCCCGTCGCCATGAGGTTCTGCTTGTAGAGCTGTGGGCTCTGCGCGAGATAGGCGCTCTTGTCGAAGTACTTGATTGGGAAAAGCGTGGAGCCCCCCTCAGCGCCCGCGGCGACGATCTTCGGCGTGCTCACCTCGACAAAGCCTTGTGAGATGAGATACCTCCTGATGCCCTCCACGGTTTTCGCCCGGACCTGGAATATCGCTCTTACCTCCTCCTTCCTGAGGTCCATGAAACGGTTGTTCAGCCTCGTGTCGAGGTCAGCACCGACCTTGTCGATAACTCCGAGAGGCAGGGGAGCCTCGGCCCTGCTGAGCACGGTTATCTTATCCGGGAGGACCTCAAACCCGGCTCTCGCCTCTCTGCTCTCCTTCACTGTGCCTGTCACGAGCACAACGGATTCGCGGGGGATCGAAGCTGCCTGCTCGAAAAGCTCCTCGCTCCTCTTCTTGAGCGTCGTCACCTGAATGATTCCGAATCCGTCCCGCAGCTGAAGAAACGAAATGCCCCCGAGGTTCCTGAGATCTTGAACCCATCCCCCAACCGTGACTTGTTTTCCGAACAACGACGAGTTGATCTCGTTCGAATAGGTGATGTGCTGCCAAGAGGGCAAGGATTCACCGCCGTCCCGTCGTAGATTTGTCGCAGGTAATAACGGTTTCCATGAGCGATTGACTGGCCAAGGGAAGGTTAATCTTCGAGTATACCTTCTGGTGACTCGGCGGAGTCCGGTGTCCCCATGGAGCTCCTCACCCTCGTCTACGTCCTTCTGATTCTAGCATTCGCGAAGGCGGTTGGCGAAGTCGTGTCGAGGGCGAATCAACCTTCCGTCGTGGGCGAGCTCCTGGCTGGTATCATTCTCGGCCCGTTTCTGCTCGGCGCGGTGTTCACCGGGCTGGGAGACATGTATTCCGAGGATTCTGAGCCCGGGACATTCATATCCGCCCTCGCGGACTTCGGGATGCTCTTCCTGATGCTCTACGCGGGCCTCGAGTTCTCCCCGAGGCTCATAAGGTCCTCATCGTGGCTCGGGGGTGCCGTCGCAGCCATTGGAGTTGCGGTCCCGATGGTCCTCGGTTTCTTCGTCGGCATGTTGTTCGACCTGAGCGGTTCGACCCTTCTGTTTGTAGCAGTAGCGCTGTCAGTCACTGCCCTCCCTGTTACAGTTCGTGTACTGAAAGACCTGGAGGTCATGAAGACCCGTACCAGCGGGATCATAGTCAGCGCAGCGCTGATATCAGACGCAGCACTGTTGCTGGTGCTGGGCATCATCCTGGGAAGCGTGGGCGAGACGCCTTCCGCGACCAAGGTCCTCTATCTAGCTGCTGGGTTCATCTTCTTCTTCGCGATGGCAATAGTGATCGGAAGATTTGTCGTTCCATATGTCTACAAGCTGCTGAGATGGATGCGGACAGGTGAGGCCGCTTTTGCCGTCGCGGTAGGCTTCGCGATCGCATTTGCCCTACTCGCGGAAAGGGTCGGCCTGCCTGCAATCATTGGCGCCTTCATCGCCGGCCTGCTGTTGCGGGAGACGGGGACCGGGCTGAAGGTGTGGGCGAGGGTCGAGGACATACTGTCCGGCGTGACTCTTGGATTCCTGGCCCCGATATTCTTCGTCCTGATTGGGTTCTCCGTCCAATTCGATACAGTTGCTGAGAACTTGCCTCTGCTCGGCGCTGTCACGGCTGTGGCAATGGCCGGCAAGATCCTCGGATCCTATCTGCCCGCGAGGGTGTACGGGCTGAGCAGCAACGAGTCGATGGCAATCGGCTCGATGATGATGGGCAAGGGAGCGATGGAGCTTGTGTTTGCGAGGCTCGCCCTTGAACAGGATCCTCCTCTGATTGGCCAAGACCTCTTCTCGATTCTCGTGATCATGGCGTTTGTGTCGACGTTGCTCGCCCCAGTGCTGTTCAAGTACTTCTTCAACAGAGCAGTTGCCTCAGGTGCGATCCCGCCAGAGGAACCGCAGCTCGGTGAGAAGGCCCACCCAGCCCCCTAATTCCGCCTGAAGCTCTCTGATCTCACGTTCTTTCTATCCCCATGAGCGATGGCGATCCCCGCGACTATTATCACGCCGCAGACTGCGGTCCAAGACTCCACTCCTTCTCCTCTGATGATCCATGCGAACGCTGAGGCGAACACGGGCATCAAGTAGATGAAGAACGCCGTGCGGGAGACTTCCTCGTGCTCAAGGGAGCTGAGGTAGAGGACTGAGGAGACTCCTGCGCATAAGAACCCCAGCGTCGCGATGTTCACCAACGAATCCATCGTGATCGCGATTGATGAACCTGCCTCGAAAGGGACCACCAAGCCCAGCAATAGAGTGCCAATGCCAAGTGAGAGACCTATCACAAGGAGCGGCGGATTCCTTTCGAGCATCCTCTTGGCAGAGACCCACGCGAGACCATATGACGTGGCAGAAGCAAATATCATCAGATTGCTGACGAAGTCCTCGTCCTGTGGAGACACACCACCGCTTGCGACGAGCAGGACGGTGCCAGCCATCGCAACGACGGTCCCAATCACCTTCATCTGGGTCATCCCCTCTTTCAGGATCAAGGCCGCGAACAGCAGCGTCATGACAGGACCAGATGACTGGATGACGGAAGCGATGGAGGAGGTCCCGTGCTCCAAGCCGATATTCTGGGCTATGTTGGGTATCGTGACGTACAGAAGGCTCAACATAAGGATGGGCTTCCATTCGCAGCGAAGGGTTCTCCCTATGTCCCGGACGTCGTACCGGAGAATGACGACTGCGAGCACCAAGGCCGATGCAAGGGCAAATCTGACGAATCCCAGCATCACGGGTGAGAAGAATTCGAGACCATCCTGGATCAGGGGGAACGCCAGCCCCCAGAGCGCGACCGCGGACAATGCGGAGGCCGAGACTGCTAGCGCACTTCTTGGGCGGGTCATATGCCCAGGAGCGATGGCGAACGAGGATTTGAGCCTTATCGATTGCGCGAAGTCCGATGGAGAACAATCATGGCCCTGAGAGTAATCCATTTGTCCTCCTCTCCATGGTGTCCAAACGATGAGTAGGTGTTGGAGGGCCACGATCCGTTCCTCGTCCATCTCCCATTGGTGTTTCGCTTCGACCTCAGGATCTCGGTTGCCTCGTCCATCCTCTCATCCCGGACTACGCCCGCGTCGGTCAGAGAGGAGAGAGCCCTGAGGATATTGTATCCGACAAGCCACGGTGCCCTCGGCTCCATCCATTCTCGGTTTATGACCTTCCATTCATGATGGTCAGAACGAAACAGTCTGTGGGACAGGAAGAATTCACATCCGCTGGCAATAGCCTCCTCCAATCCGCTGACGCGGGCCCCTTTCGATAGCTCGACCAGTCCTTCCAGTGCGCATATGCTGCCCATGAAACAGCTGTGTCTGTCGGTCCTGTGGTACCCGAACGACCTACACCCCCACCCGCCGTCTCCCTCCTGGAAAGACATGAGGTGGACTGCCGCTCTTCTCACTCTTCGGTCCTTCGAGTATCCCAAGCGACACAGCGATGCGATTACATTGCCATTGAGACAACCTGCGAGATGTGCCCAGGCTCCCTTCTCAGGGTCCAAATCACCTACAAACCCGCCTGAGGGTCTCTGGAAACGAAACGCGTACTCGCACATTCTCTCGATTTGAGGAAGCGCAGGATCGATGCCCATTTGCGATAGCGTCAGCAACTGCCAGATACTGGACTTGTACTTGGGATGATACCATGAAGACCCCCTGTCCCAGCCACCTTTGCGATTCTGCTTGTTCAATATCTTGCGCACGGGTCCCCATTCCTGGATCCTGTCCCTGGTTGCCGCAACTTCGCTGTCTCTTTGTGACATGCCGAGCAGCTGAGTGAAGGTCTGATATCGAACGCATGGATTGTCTTCTCCGAGGAGCCAATTGATTACTTTGTCCTCGCGAACGCCGCGTCTAGAACAACCTGACCTAACCAAGAAATCCGACCGCCTGTGTCGGAAGCAACGATCCTGC
>CAYOXJ010000144.1:0-4066 GCA_964407905.1 uncultured Thermoplasmata archaeon | reverse complement strand
TTCCTCTACCCTCTACCGCACCAGCGTTGAAGCTTCGGTCTATCTTCGGCGTCGACGCGAGCCCAGGAATAGCTGTCATCAAGAGCGCAATCAAGATTGCGAAAGCCGAGAACCACTTCGCCTTCTTCGCTGTCATAGACGCATTTCCCCCTAGCCCCGTCGACCACCAGAGGTCGACCTTTCCACCCACGGTCCTTATGGCATGAATCGGTGTCCGGCTATAACAGAGTTACGCTCCTTGCTAGCAAGAAGCGCGGCAATCGTTGTCGGAATCGCTTTTCTTTCTTGTTGGCTTTTCTGGAACTCGCGCAGACGTGCGCGTGCGTGCGTGACTGAGAAACGTGCGGGAGAGGGGATTTGAACCCCCGGACTCCTTCGAGACAGAATCGCCTATCCCCATGGAGAGGATCTTAAGTCCTGCGCTTTTGGCCAGGCTTAGCTACTCCCGCGGTGGCGTAATCCCCGCGGCCTGTCTTATTACTTTTCAGTTCAGAACTTCTTGACGATCTCCTCAAGCGTTGGCTCGCCCAACACCTTGAGCTCATACCTCACGCGGATGATCGGCTTGTTGGCCTTCAGAACCCTGTTCAGGTCGATGGGAGTGCCTGACACCACGACATCGCACTTCGCGGCGTTGATCGTCTCCTGGAGGTCCTTGACCTGAGTGTTGCCATAGCCCATGGCTGGCAGGACCTTCTCGAGGTGCGGGTACTTCGCGAAAGTCTCCTTTATCGAGTTGACAGCGTATGGCCTCGGGTCGATGATATCCCTCGCACCAGTCTTCTGAGCAGCGATGAATCCCGCACCGAATCTCATCTCGCCGTGAGTGACCGTAGGACCGTCCTCGATGACCAGCACTCGCTTTCCCTTGATCATTCTCGGGTCCTCAACCGATAGCGGTGACGCTGCCGTGATGACCTTGGCCTTCGGGTTGAGCTGCGCCACGATGTCCTTCACGAGTTCGACGTCCTGCGGTTTCGCGGTGTCAACTTTGTTGATGATGACAACGTCTGCCATTCGTACGTTCGTCTCTCCAGGGTAGTAAAGCTTCGCGTGCTCGGCCCTGTGGGGGTCTGCGACGACTATGTGCAGGTCGGGAACATAGAACGGTGTGTCGTTGTTTCCGCCATCCCACAGGATCACATCAGCCTCCTTCTCTGCTTGTCTGAGGATCTTCTCGTAATCAACGCCCGCATAGACGATGATGCCCTTGTCGATGTGCGGCTCGTACTCCTCCCTCTCCTCGATCGTGCACTCGTACTCGTCAAGGTCCTCGTAAGAGGCAAACCTCTGGACCGCCTGCTTCTGGAGGTCACCGTACGGCATGGGATGTCTGATAGCCACTACCCTCTTGCCCTTCGCTCTCAGAATCGAGGCAATCGCCCTCGTCGTCTGGCTTTTGCCGGAGCCAGTCCTGACCGCGCATATGGCAATGACTGGCACCTTGGCCTTGAGAGCGGTTTGATTGGGCCCCATCAACCTGAAGTCGGCACCTGCAGCGTTGACGACCGATGCTCTGTGCATGACCTCGACATGGCTCAGGTCGGAATATGCGAGCACAACCTGCTCCACTCTGTACTTCCTGATGAGCTCGGGAAGGTCCTTCTCAGGATGGATGTCGATCCCCCTGGGGTACAGCTTGCCCGCGAGGCTTGCGGGGTATTTCCTTGCCTCGATGTTGGGTATTTGCGTGGCAGTGAAGGCGACAACCTCATAGTTGGCGTTGTCGCGGAAGTAGACGTTGAAGTTGTGGAAGTCCCTCCCGGCAGCGCCCATGATTATGACTTTCGCTCGCATGCCCTCTGCACCTGCGGGCGCGGTAGCCCTTGCCCTCTTATATTCTTTGCCTACCAACGATTGCGGCAAGCGCTTTGTGGAAAGTTATTCGTAAGCGGATAGCCATGCACTCCTGATGGCCTATCGGATTCCTTCTGACACCGAGCTCGTGGAGGCTATCAAAGACGCCCTCCGCAGGCACGGCATCGTGAATTCCCAACGCAAGATGACGCAGCTCGTGCTCAGAGAGCTGAGAAGGCACGATTCGGACTACGCCGTGAGCGAGGAGAGGGTGAGGAAGCTCGCGATCTCCAACAATCTAGCGAAGATAGACATCCGCTGTCGGGATTCGATGGTGAAGACCTTGGCCGGCAATTGTCCTGTGTGCGGGGGAAAGACGAAGAGGATTCGGAACCTGACTGTGTACGGTGGGACCGTGACCGTCGGATACAAGTGCGCAACTTGCGGATATTGGACCGGGCTGAAGCACAGGGTCCCAACGCTTTACGTGTTCTCGCCCAAGTGAAGCGTCTGACTCAACACATTTATGTCCAGGGTTCGCTCTTAGACCTCGAGAGGGGAGAAGTCTGAAGCTCTGGGATTTCGGCCGCATGGAAGGCGGCAAGATCAGGATCAGCCAGAAGATCGGCGAACCGCTTGGTCTAGTTGACGGGTCGGAGGTCTTCAGTTCGATGTTCAAGTATGAGATCAACGGCAGAGGCAGCTTTGAGATCGTGTTATCGCCGTTCGGTCCCGAGAACTACAGAGAGATCGCGTATGTCACATTCCAGGTGAGGGACGAGCCGGGCGCGTTGGCGCAGGCAGCCCACTTTCTGAAATCGAGGAACGTCGACATCCTGAACTCCGAGACCGTCAGCTCGATCCCCAATGTTGTCATGATATGGGAGATGCTCGTGGATCTCTCCTTCTTTGGTGATTCGCTCGCACTGAAGAAGGAGTTCGATGATGCGAAGACGTCAAACGATCCCGCGTTATCCATGGTAGATTGTCTGTGCGTCGAGGCGTCCGATCTCGCTACGAGATACACTAAGGGTGCGGCAGTGGAGAACGAGAAGATCAAGACTAAGGCGCTGCGCAAGACCGAGAAGAAGGCGAGCATAATCAAGGATGGCTACTTCGAACTCCCTCAGGCATACGTGAACTTCCTCGGCAAGAGCTCCGCCCCGATAATGCTCATCGGTGAGCCGGATTCGTGGATTCTGTCGATTGCTTTTCTGAACGACGATGCAAACCTGATGAAGCTGTGCATTGATTTGCCCGACAGGCCGGGTGCATTGCACGAGATCATGAAGGCTCTCGGTGGGGAGTCGATCAACGTGCTCGCTGGGTACACGAACGTGCTGGTGTACTATGAGAGAATGACATGCGAACTCGTGATCGATGTCAGGAGCGCCATGGCCAAGATCAAGGGAGACCTCGTTGAGAATCTGAGGACCAGAATCGCAGGTCTGGGCACCAACTTCAAGTTGGTCGAGGCCTCGCCTGTCAGATTTTGACTGCATCCTTGTCGAGCTTGAAAGCCAGATTCGTCCTGAGATTGCAGAGGTACTTCCCATGCTGTTCAGTCACGGTGACTTCGTCATCAACTTTGAGTGTCCCTGAGGTCCAGCATACCAGCTTGGGACCCTTCGGGATCTCGACAAGGGCCAGGTTGTACGGGGTGTCAAAACCTTCAGGGATCACCTGCAGCCTGCTGAAGGACAAGACCTTTCCCTGATCGGGCCACTCCGACGGCCTCATCTGCTTTCCGCAACGAGAGCATCTTCTCTTGTTAGATACTGTTGCGAACCCGCACCTGCACTTCGACCCCTTCAAGACTGACACACCCTTTGGGCACTGACGTTCGATGCCGAGACATTCACAGCGAACGGCCTCGACGTCATTATAACTTTTCTGCAGCGCGCCTGCGCGACGATACCCAGGCACATCGAAAGACTATTAAGAGGCAGGAGTGCATTCACTTCCCACACAGGTATCGGCGGTTGCTCAGAGGTTCGCGGATATCCCCCCAGCTGAGAAGCGGAGTCTTCGGTCCGCGAAGCGGTGAGAAACGGAGGCCCGGGTTTGGACCCAATCGAGGCATCTCGACTCATAATGGACACATACGCTGCGAAGATACTGGTCGCCTGCTCCCGAAAGCCGAAGCACGCACTTGAACTGAGCGCCAAGCTGAACATACCCATTGCCGCCTGCTATAGGCGAATTCATGTCCTCGAGAAAGCCGGCCTGTTGAAACCCGTAGAGCGCGCTCTCACGCAGCAGGGCAAGA
>CAYOXJ010000143.1:0-4124 GCA_964407905.1 uncultured Thermoplasmata archaeon | reverse complement strand
TCTGGCGAGGTGGCCGATGTCGGTCATTGCAGTGCCCCCTAGGCTAGGCCTCCGACCACCATGTTCGCAACGCGCATGTGAGGCCCTCCATCTGCGACCCTTGCCGACTGCCCACCCTTGCCACAAAACCCTGGGTCCCCGAAAAGGAAATCGTTTGCCAGTCCTTCCACGTTGTTCAATACCTCCAGGATGACTCCAGAGATCGAGGCGTCTCGATATATCTGACCTGTCTCCCCGTTTGTGATCTCGTACGCTTCGTCGCATTTGAACATGAACTGACCCTTGGCGGACTCGACGTATCCATACTGTATTCCCTGCATCAGAAGACCGCGTTTCAGCTCTTCAAAGAGCTCATCCTTCTTCATATCGCCAGGTGCGACGTACGTGTTGCTCATGCGGATTATCGGAACGTTGTTGTGGCCCTGAGATCGGGCCGATCCACCCGGAGGAAGATTCATCCTGCTGCTTGTCTCAATGTTGTGCAGATACGCCTTCAGGATGCCCTTCTCGATCAGCACATGCTTGTTGGCCTTGACTCCTTCCCAGTCAAAGGAGAAATGGCCGAATGTGTCCCCTATTGTGGGATCGTCAATCAATGAGATCTCGTCACCCGCGACCTTCTGGCCAATTCTTCCCTCGACCACCGAGGATCCGGCAAGGACGCCATCGGCCTCACATGCGTGGCCGAATGCTTCGTGTGCCAGGACCCCCGTCATATCGTTGTCGATTATGACAGTGAACTTCCCCGCTGGAACAGGCTTGGCATCGAGCAATCGCAGAGCCTGCGCGGCCGCCCTGGTCCCCAGGTCAGCAGCCTCGTCACCGCGCATGAGCTCATATCCGCCCACGCTACCAGTCGACGCATGTCCTCTCTGGGTAATCCCCTCCGACTTTGACCAAGCAGAACATGCGGCCAAAACCCACCTCTCTTTCGTCCTGACGAGCGTACCAAAGGAATTTGCCACGACGCGTTCTGCTTCGAGGTCATCATACCTCGAGCTCGTGCTGGCGATTCTCGCATCCGTTGAGCTCATCGACTTGTCGAGGGACAACGCATACGACAGCTTCTCATCCACACTCACATCTGATGGCTTCTCCTTGCACCTGTATTCCTCGGTGGCCCTCACCGCACGCATGCGCGAGATGCTGAACTGGATCTTGGCCTTGGACCTTGCCACCTTCGCCATCTTGACCGCAGATGAGGCAGCCAACCTGAGCGATGACGCTGTGAGCGTGTTCGTCGCCGAAAAGCCCCAAGCACCGCCGATGAAGGCCCTCAGCCCGCAACCCGATTCTTGCTGTGCCAATAACGTCTTGGTCTTCCCATCCATCACGACGATGTTGGTCCCATTGGCCGATTCAATCCTGAGATCGGCGAACTCAGCACCGAGTTTGAGAGCATGTCTGATGGCCGCCTCAGCAAGGTCCTCCACGAAATCGCCTCTAATTCCGACCGTGTACCGATTCCCGCGAAATCAAAGTATGCCCGCTCAGGTTCTCTGAAACCCGCACACGCTCTCGGCAGCCGAGACGAAGACACCCCGTGATATCATTTCCGCTACATTCTCGACATCATGTGACAGGGACCTGTCCTCCTCAAGCGGCGCCACCTTTGAGCGCAGCACAGACCTGATCTTCTCTATTGCTGGGCTCGACGTCAGATGGATGAAATCAAGGCCCTGAGCGGCTGTGATCATCTCAATCGCGACGATCTTCCTGACGTTCTGGACTATCTCCCTCGCCTTCCAGGCGGCAATGGTGCCCATGCTGTTGTGGTCCTCCTGATTGGCGCTCGTGGGAATCGAGTCTGCAGATGCGGGGTGCACGAGGACTTTGTTCTCAGACACGATTGATGCGGCAACGTACTGCAGGACCATCAGCCCAGAACTGACCCCTCCGTGTCTGGTCAAGAAGGCTGGAAGACCGCTCAACTTCTCATCAACCAAGCGCGCAATTCGCCGTTCAGAGAAACTGCCTAGCTCGTGTGAGGCAAGGCCAAGGAAATCCATCGCCAACGCGACTGGTTGTCCATGGAAGTTGCCTCCGGAAATGACCTTGCCGTCTTCCGGGAAGAACAGTGGGTTGTCCGTCGCAGAGTTCATCTCGACGCCCAGCACATCTTCGGCGTACCAAATAGCGTCGAGCGTTGCGCCCATGACCTGTGGAATGCACCGGAGCGTATAGGCGTCCTGTATTTTCGGACAATCGTGATGGGAGACCATGATCTCGCTCCCTTCCACGAGGGAGAGCATGTTCTCGGACACTCTGATCTGCCCCTTGTGAGGTCTCACTTGCGAGACGCGAACATCAAAGGCCGACGACGTCCCCTTCAATGCCTCGAGAGACATAGCAGCCGCAATCTGCGCGTTGTCTGCCAACAGAGCAGCGTCCTCCGCTGCGAGCACCCCCAAGGCAGACATTGCCTGCGTGCCATTGATGATCGATATCGCCTCTTTCGACTCGAGTGTGATTGGTGAGAGCTTCTTCCTCCTCAAGGCATATGCACCGGGCTCGAGTCCTTTGCCCGCATCGGCCTCCCCTTCCCCGATCATGACAAGGCCCAGATGCGCAAGCATCACCAGGTCGCCGCTGGCGCCGACAGAGCCCTGCCGCGGGACACTCGGATGAACTCCTGCGTTGAGCATGTCCACAAGCATGCTGACGACAATTGGTCGGACGCCGGAATAGCCCTTGGCCAGGGCATTCGCCCTCAAGAGCATCATTGCCCTCACGACCTCCTCTGGATAGCGCTCACCGACGCCGCACGCGTGACTCCTGAGAAGGTTCACCTGCAGCGATCTCTGCTCCTCGGGCTGTATCCTTACATCCACCAGCTCTCCGACGCCGGTGTTCACTGCATAGATGATCCTGCCGTCTTCGACCAGCTTCTCAAGCGACTTTCTGGACCTGGCCATGCGATCTCTTGCGCCGCCGTCGAGTTCGACCTTCGCCCCTTCTCGTGAGACCCGAACGACTTTCTCGATCGTCAAGCTGTTACCATCTATCCTGACAACATCCCCTGGTGGATCATCTAGTTCTGGCATCGGAAAACCGCCGGTCACTCCCTGCGGGCATCTGGTTTCTCATACCTGAAATTGGCGGCGACGCTTAAGGGGATTTCTCCTTCACCGGGACGAACTTGTAGCCATAATGGATGATTCCCGACGGACCTTCCTCGCTGAGCTTCCGCAGCGTCGCGCGCACGCGGGTGCCAATGTCGAGATCGCAGGTCTCGCAATCTATTATCTGGCCTGTTACTCTAGCCCCCTCATCCATCTCAACAAGTGCAAGGACATAGGGCTTCTGAAGGGAAAACTCCTCAAGCCCTTCCTGCACCTCCGTGAATGAGAATATCTTGCCCTCGCCCTTGAGCCTGACCTTCTCGAGCTTTCCCACGCTCTTCCTGTGACACACGGGGCAGATTGCCCTCGGCGGGAAGTAGGTTCTGCCGCAGCTGTGGCATTTGAATCCAACAAAGTTGTACCTGCTCGGATTCTCTCTCCAGAACCTCGGTGCTGTCGCCACGTCAGACCCTCCTGAAGATGTGCACGACCGTTGTTGCGCCCGTGCCGCCGACATTATGAGTCAGCCCAACAGTCGCGTCCTTGACCTGACGCCTGTCTGCCTTCCCTCTGAGCTGCGTGACGATCTCGACAGCCTGTGCAAGCCCAGTAGCACCAATCGGGTCCCCGCGCGCCTTGAGACCGCCGGAGCTGTTCACCGCGACCTCGCCCTCAAGTGATGTCAGTCCCGCCTCTGTCGCCTTGCCCCCCTCGCCCTTCTTGAAGAAGTTCAGATCTTCGATCGCGAGTATCTCGCTGATTGTGAAATTGTCATGTACCTCCGCCACGTCGACATCCTTCTGAGACAGGTTTGCCATGCCGAACGCGCGCTTTGCCGCAACCTTGGTTGCCTCCATCGTGCATATGTCCTTTCTGTGGTGAAGAGCAAGAGTATCGCTGGCCTGCCCCGAGCCGACGATCTCTATCGGCGTCTCGGTGAACTTCTTCGCCTGTTCGAGCGGACAGAGGACGACCGCCGCCGCGCCATCGGAGCTGGGCGCGCAGTCAAACACCCTCAACGGAGACGACACGATAGGCGATGATAGCACTGTCTCCCTCGTG
>CAYOXJ010000142.1:0-4132 GCA_964407905.1 uncultured Thermoplasmata archaeon | reverse complement strand
ATGTCGCTCGACGCTTTTCTCCTCCGCTTGTGGCAGTTCAGTGGGGCGTGCTGGTTTCCTCACCATCTCTTCGACCTCCATGCCGATCTCCCTGACCTCCTCCAGCTCCTCTTCGCCCGCAGGTTCCGCTTTTGCCTTCTTCGCTTTCTCCAGGACGGCTCTCACCTGCTCCTCGGTGATCTTTTTGCTGGCAATCTTCTGAACGTAATCTCTCTTGTATCTGCATTGAGTGACATCGATATGATACTCGTCGGCGACCGCCTTCAGTTTCCAGATTGTGAGCTCATTCAAGAAATGACCTCTGTCCTCCGCCATTTGCATCCCCTGAATCCGACACCTGCCCTATCCGAGTGAGTGAAGATAATGCTTTCGCAATGAAGCATCTGACTGGCCAAAGCGACAAAACCTAAGTACCGGCGTTTGCATCAAACTGCCTATGGATGCGGCCAAAGAAAAGATATCCATTGCCAGGCTGTCGGTCTATTCGAACAGCTCGCTCGTCGCATTGAAACTGATTGTGGGTTTCCTCATGGGATCCGTCGCGGTGATATCCGAGGCGATTCATTCGGGCATAGACCTTCTGGCCGCACTGATCGCGAGGTACTCTGTCAAGAAATCCTCAGAACCCGCTGACAAGGAGCACGCCTACGGCCACGGCAAGTACGAGAACCTCTCTGGGCTGGTCGAGGGTGCTCTGATATTCGTTGCCGCAGCATGGATCATCTACAAAGCGGCCGAGAAGTTGTTTGTGGGTCACGAGGTGGAGCTCCTGGCCGCGGGAATAGTAGTCATGGGGATATCGGCCGTGGCAAATTTCTGGGTGTCGAGGAAACTCACCGACGTGGCAAAGCGAACAGACTCTCTGGCGCTGGAAGCAGATGCATATCACCTGAAAACCGATGTGTGGACCTCTGCGGGAGTGTTCGTAGCACTCGTGCTCATTCAGTTCACGGGACACGAGTGGCTCGATCCAGCGATAGCTCTCGTGGTGGCAGCAGTCATAGTCCATGCGGCCTATGATATCACACGGCGGTCTGCAGAAGGATTGCTTGACAAGAGCCTCCCCGAGTCGGAGATCAGGCTCATCGAGCGCATAATGAGGGACCACGAGAGTGAGTATGTCAACTTCCACAAGCTAAGGGCGAGAAAAGTGGGCCCCGAGAGACAGATCGATCTGCACTTGACCGTCCCGAGAGACCTGAGTGTGAAAGAAGGACACGATCTCGTCGACCATCTCGAGCATGAGATAAAGAAGGACCTCCCCAAGAGCGTGATCGTCATGCACATCGAGCCCTGTGACGAGAAATGCGAGAAATGCAGGATGTCCAGCAATCAGAAAAAGGCGTTCACTGGCAATTGAAGGTCAATTGGGTCACCATGGAGCTGTGAGCTCAGGCCATGCCTCTCTTGCGCTTCAGCTCTTCGATGACCTCGAGAGCCCTGTCCATCCGTACCTTCTTCTCCGCAACGATTGTCCGGACAACCTCATCGACGAGCTCAGGCGGACAGCCAACGCTCGCGACAATGTTCTTCGCGTGCAAGGTCATGTGTCCTTTCTGAATGCCCACAGTTGCCAGCGCTCGGAGCGCTGCGAAGTTCTGGGCCAGACCAAGAGCTGCTGCTATCTCTCCCAGCTCCTGTGCTGTCTTGACGCCGAGCAGCTTGATACATGCCCTGGCGGTAGGGTGAACCTTGGTCGCGCCACCGACCAATCCAACTGCCATTGGCATCTCGATTGTGCCTACCAGATCTCCTTCTGGGGTCTTCTCGAAGGTCGTCAGCGGCTTATAGACTCCTGTGCGCGCGGCATAGGCATGGGCTCCGGCTTCAACGGCCCTTGTGTCATTTCCCGTCGCGAGGACCAGCGCGTCTATGCCGTTCATGATGCCCTTGTTGTGCGTCGCGGACCTGTATGGATCTGCCTCGGCGAAGGAATGCGCCTCGAGCACGCCCTCGACGACTTCACTTCCGCCGATAGCATCCTTGGCCCAGACAGCATGTGCGCGAGCGAGTCTGTGAGTGGCGAGATTTGAGAGTATCCTGAGATAGACCTTCCCGCTCGAGATCTCCTCGATCAAAGGCGCCACTGCCTCTGCCATGGTGTTGACTGCATTCGCTCCCATTGCATCTCTGACGTCCACGAGCAGATGGACTATCACGTTTGGCCCTCTGACGGTGTTGATTGTTCGGACCTCGAGGTCTTTCGCCCCTCCCCCTAGCTTGACCAACATCGGGTCCTGCTTGTTCGCGAGGTCCAATATCTCGTGCTTCTTCTCGAGTAGCAAGTGCTTCACTCGGGTCGGTGCCTTCACATCTGTGACTTGGACCTGTCCGATCATCACTGGGGAAGTGCTGGAAGTCGAAAAACCCCCGCTCTCTCTTGCCATCTTCGCAGCGTTCGATGCCGCCGCGACAACAGAAGGCTCCTCTGTTGCCATGGGTATCAGGTAGTCCATGTTGTTTATCAGGAAGTTGACCGCGATTCCGAGGGGAACCTGCATCGACCCGACGGCGTTCTCTATCATTCTATCAGGGATGGAAGGGTCGAGGCCGCCAAATCCCGTCAGCGCCAGGGCCTCTTCATCGGTGAGTCCTCCGAACTCCTTCACGATCTTCAACCTCTCCGCCATTGGCAACTTATAGAACCCCTCGATTCTCGAAGTGCGTGTCATAGCCACACCGATACCGTCGGATGCAAACTCAGTATCGTGATTTTAATCCTTCTGCAGGCGGAAATCGACAATCATCGTCCTTGATCGACGTTTCACGGGCTAGCCCAGAAAGGCAAAAGGCTATATTCAGATTCAGGACTGAAGGGACAATATGACCAAGTGTTCCGCGCCTGGCAAGATGATACTGCTCGGAGAGCATGCGGTGGTGTTCGGAAGGCCGGCGCTTGCGCTCGCGATAGGCCTGAGGATAACATCTACAGTCATGCCATCCAATGAGTACACCGTGAACGGCCATCCCATGAAGAAGAGGCATCACGCATACATATCCGCCTCCCTGGACGAGGCCTGGGGAGGCCCGCCAATCAACATTGATACTAGATCCGAGATACCTTCTGGTTCAGGACTTGGTTCATCTGCAGCGGTCACGGTCTCCTGTATTGCGGCGATGATGGCGACGAAGGGCAAGCTCGAACCTGAAGTAATCGCACGGAAGGCGTTCGCGGTCGAGGAATCGGTCCAAGGCAGAGCGAGCCCAACTGACACGTCGACTTCCACCCACGGCCATGGCATACTGGTGGCCCCTGAGAAGATGGACGGGTTTCTCTGGCGAGTAGAGAAAGGGGAGCGAGCTTGGCACATCCATCATTGTGACGTGCCCCCGCTCAAGTTCGTGGTAGGGTACACGGGAATCCACGCATCTACAGGTCCTCTGGTCGCAAAGGTCAGAAAGCTTGTAGATTCGAGCGCGGATGGCAAGAGAGCGATTGACAGGATTGGCGAGATTGTTCTTGAGGGCGCGGAGGCCGTTAGAGGCAGTGACAAGAAGAAGCTCGGAGCGCTTATGGAGGAGAACCATCTTCTCCTCAACGGGCTGGGCGTCGGACACCCCGCGCTCGAAAAGCTCGTGAGCGCGTGCAAGGGGATGTCGTACGGTGCCAAGCTGACTGGCGCAGGTGGAGGAGGAAGCATGATTGCATTGACCGATGATACGAGCGTTGTGGCCGAGGCGATCAGGAACGCTGGCGGTGAGCCCATCATCGTCAAGGTCGGGTGTGATGGTGTCAGACTGGAACCATGAAGGCGCTGGAAAAACGATAAGTTCTATCAGCGGCTTGACGAGGACGGTGGCCCGTTGGTAGAGCGAATCGCACAACACAGACATTGCAAGAAATGCGACAAGGCAATTCCGTACAAGGACGAGTTCTGTGACGACAAGTGCGAGAGCGAATGGAAGGGCGAGATGCAGTCTAAGAAGAGACAGCTGATTTGGTTCTACGGCCTCATGGTCATAATCATGATACTCGCGATAGGGCTGATGTTCCTGGGGTAGATGGTATGAGAGCGGGTCTCGGAGGAACCTTCAATGTGATACACAAGGGACACGAGCTCCTGTTCGAATCCGCCTTCGCAGTGGCCGGGTCCGTGGAGGTCGGCCTCACGTCAGACGAGTTCGCGAGGAA
>CAYOXJ010000141.1:0-4169 GCA_964407905.1 uncultured Thermoplasmata archaeon | reverse complement strand
GACTGTTATCAGCGATGCGCAGCTCGCTGAGTCGAAAAGAGCGATATACGCTACAGTGCAGAGAAGAACCTCAACGGACAAGGTCCTTTCCTACCTGTGGATCATCGTGCCAATCGTCATTTCATTTGGGATTATTGCCGCATGGGCTGTCTACGCGATTGCGACCTTCTCCACATACGACTCCGGTTACGCAGACACCTCGGAATTGGAAGGCATGCTCAAGGCAATGATTGTCATCATATTCCCAGCGGAGATTGTGGCAAGCCTGGTCCTGGCCGTCCTTGCATACCGGCTCGTGAAGCGACAGAACGACCACTTCGCCCGGGAGAGAGAGCTGCGAGAAGGGATCGTGAGCATGATCAGGGCAGCCGCAGGATCGGCTGAGCGTGAGCAGCTCCTCGCGCGAGAGCTCGGAGGCATGTGGTTCGCTCATCAGGCACGAGAGGAGGAGCACAATCCTATGCTCTGGGGCGTTGTGATCGCTCTGCCCACAGCACTCATCGCCCTCGCTGGCGTGCTTATGTGGGCGATGGTCATGGAACCACTGGAGGACGTCGTGGGCGCGATCCTCATCGCATTCGTAGTGCTCCTCGTGGTCGACATCCTCTACATGGTGCTCCAGTTCTACATGTTCTATTTCCTGGGCAAAAACATGTTCGAGCATGACGGACGCTGGAACACCTTCATCCATCAGGCGCGGCTAGGGATGTCAAGACTTGGCTTCCCTGGAGGGAGGCCCTACCACGTCTCGAGGCTGCCCGAGAGGTCTTTCATAATCTACCTTGTAGTTGCAATCTTCATCAGCATCTTCATCTGGTATTGGTGGTACGCGTTGATCAAAGACCCCAACGAGCACTTCAGGAGCCAGTGGGAGTTCGAGGACCATGTGCTGAGCGTGATCGCTCAGCCTCTGCCGTTCACTTCTTCGGCTTCACGGCAGTGATCTTGTAGCTCGCCACGAGCTGCGAGAGGTCGATGCCCTCGAGGTTGGAATACTTCCCCGAGGCAAAGTACGTCAGGGTGCCCGAGAGCTGCTCATGAGTGTAGACCGCCCTCTCCTCCACCTTGACCTTCTCGAAGCCTGCTTTCTTGATTGCACCGACGTACTTCTCTTCCGATACGGCGCCGCTCACGCACTCGCTCCACGCGGCCAAGTCCTTTCGTATTTCTTCTGGCAGGTCTTTCAACAGAACGATGTCGGACACCGCCAGTTTTCCACCAGGCTTGAGGACTCTGAACGCCTCCCTGAAGACCTGCTCCTTGTCCGGAGATAAGTTGATCACACAGTTGCTTACGACGACATCCGCGACTCTCGCGTCCAACGGAATGTGCTCGATCTCGCCGAGCCTGAACTCAACGTTCTGGTAGCCATTCTCATTGGCAGTCTTTCTGGCGCGGTAGATCATCTCAGGCGTCGCGTCAATGCCAATCACCTTGCCCTTCGGGCCGACCTTCTTTGCGGATAGGAACACGTCGATACCTCCACCGCTTCCGAGATCGACAACAGTCATCCCCGGCTTCAGCTGCGCAATCGCAGTTGGATTTCCGCAGCCAGCACTGACAGCCACGGCATCCGCGGGCAACGATAGTATCTCGGCTTGCCCATAGAGTGCTCCGCAGTTGCACGAAGTCGTTACCTCCGGACCGCAGCAGGATGCGCCCTTCGTGGCGAGTTTCGAATACCTCTCACGGACCGCGCTCCTGATCGCTTCCTCGTCGACCTTAGCCTCCGTGGCCTTCTTCCTAGCTTTTGCTTTCACGCGCACCACATCCTAGCCAATACGACACCTGGCTAATACCGTTTTCGCCTGTACTCCTCAGGGAACTCGTGCATGCAGTACTCCCTCGGGCATCTCCCGTTCTCGAACTTCTCGTACTTCGTTGCATGCATCACTTTTCCTATGTGCTCCACCATTTCTTGGACCTCCTGCATATTTGATGTCCAATATTGGGTATGCAATACAACGTATATATAAGTATTGGACAGACAATATTGGTCGCGCAATACTTAAGTACGCGGGAGGACCTTCCGCACACTGGATGCCCGGAAAGAAGAAGGTGCAGATAGTCGTCGAATGCTGTCGGGCCCCGGAATGCTGCGACATGAGGGGGATGCTCAGCTTCCTGATCCTGCACGTGCTGTCCAAGAAAAGGATGTACGGGATGGAAATTGCCGAGGAAATCGCCAAGAGGAAAGCGGACAAGCCGAACCCCGGCACTCTGTATCCTACCCTAAAAGAGCTTGAGAAGAAAGGGCTCATCGAGTCCGTCAAAGAGGGCAACACGAGGTTCTACAAGATCACGCCCGCGGGCAAGGAAGGGCTCCAGAGGGCCAAGGAGTTCTTCATCCAAGCATATGGAGATATAGTTCTCGAATCCATGTAGGCTCGTCCTGAGCGACCTGCTGGCCAGGACTTGAGCGAGGTGTTGCCCGAGATGATGCTATCGGACACCGACAAGCAAGCCCTTGAGCGGAAGTTCAACTCAAGCATGAGAGACGACATCACGCTCCTGCTTTTCGTCGAAGATGGTTCGGCCATCTCCGATGAGCTCATGAACTTTGCACACACCGTGGCCAGCTTCAGCCCGAAGATCAAGCTCGACATCCAGAAATCCGAGGGCGGAAAGAACCAGAAGATGAAAGACCTGAAGATAGAGCGAGCGCCGGTCATGATCCTGAGCAAGGGCGACTTCTTCAGGATAAGGTACTATGGCGTCCCCTCAGGGTACGAAGTTCCCTCGGTGACAGATGCGATCGCAGAGCTATCCGCAGCGAAGACGCCTCTCTCGCCCAAGGCCAAGGCGAGCCTGGCCTCGGTCCGGAGGAAGGCGAACATCAAGGTCTTCGTTCTCCCCACATGCCCGTTCTGCCCAACGGTCGTGAGACATGCTTGCAGAGCGGCGATTGAGAGCACGAAGGTGACCGCGGAGATAATCGACGCCCAGATCTTCGCAGATCTCGCGGCGAGGCATTCTGTCATGGGCACCCCGAAGATAATCCTGAACGACAACCTCGACATCACGGGCGCTGTGCAAGAGGTCGAGTTCTTCGAGAGGCTCAAGGATTCCGACATTTCCCTGATCGACAGCATCTATGGCTGAAGTCGTGGCGTTCGACCGTTAGGCCAGTAGATGGTCGACACCGGAGCAGCCACATTGGGCATAGATTCATAACCGATGAGGGGATTCTTGGGGAATCGCCCACGAAGGCACATCGGTTGGCCTGTGCTTCAACTGATACGGAGCCTGCAGACGATGCCCGAGAGAATGACGAGAACCCCCGAGGAGATCAAGGCCTCGGTCGATGCGGTGAAGAAAGAACTCAGCAAGACCATTGTCGGCTACGAGGACCAGATCGAGGACTTTCTGATCTGCCTCGCAACAAAGGGGCACCTCTTGATCGAAGGAGTCCCTGGTGTGGCAAAGACCACCCTCTCGAAATCCTTCGCTGCAGCCTGCGCGCTCACATACAAGAGGATCCAGTTCACGCAGGACCTGCTCCCCGCAGACATCACCGGCCACTTCTTCTACAACCAGAGATCGAGCGAATTCGAGGTCAGGAAGGGGCCGCTGTTCGCGGACTTCGTGCTCGCAGATGAGATCAACAGAGCCCCGCCGAAGACTCAATCCGCCCTGCTCGAGGCGATGCAGGAGAGACAGGTCACTATCGAGGGGAACACATTCGACCTGCCCGAGCTCTTCACTGTGGTCGCAACCCTGAACCCGATTGAGACTGAGGGGGTCTACCCGCTGCCAGAGGCGCAGATTGACAGGTTCATGGTCAAGTCAATCATGGACTATCTCGACAAGGAGCACGAGGTGGAGATCCTCGAGCTGAAGAGCGCCCCGGAAAAGAAGCAGGAGGTCGTGCTGTCCAGGAAAGCGATATTCGACATGATCTCGGACGTTGTCAAGATATACGCGCATCCGAGCGTGATGACGTATGTCGAGGACATAGCGAGAGCGACCAGAGAAGTAGACGAGCTCGACCTGGGCCTCAGCCCCAGAGGGTCGATACACTTGCTCAACGCGGCAAGGGCCTACGCGTATCTCCGCGGACGCGCCTACGCAATCCCGGACGACGTGAAGGCCATGGCGCACAAGGTCATAGACCACAGGCTCATCATGTCCCCTGAGGCGGAGTTGAGCGGCATGACAAGAGCCGGCGT
>CAYOXJ010000140.1:0-4177 GCA_964407905.1 uncultured Thermoplasmata archaeon | reverse complement strand
GGATCCTCGCTTCTTCGGAGGAGCCTGAGCCAGAGATCGAAGAGATCGAGCCCGAAGCGTACAAGGGGACCAAGCTCGAGGCCGACAAGGACGGCAACTACCTGGCCGCCAAGTTCGAGATCTCAACGGCAAAGAAGGACATCCAGAGGGCAGTGGATCAAGGGAAGGAGACGGGCGAAGCCCAGAATCTCGTGACCGAGGCCGAGGGAGCGTTCGTAGCTGGGAGCTACACGAAGGCCCTCTCGTTGGCAGTGAGGGCGAGAAAGGCTACCAGCACAGAGGCCGCCGCGGAAACCATTCCGCTGAAGGCGGCCGAGGTGAAGGGGGAACCATCGAAGGCCGGACCTCCTCCGGCGGGCAAGAAACCGAAGATTGCCGCTATGTGCAGCATGTGCGGAGAGCCCCTCGAACCAGAAGACGTCTTCTGTGCGAAGTGCGGTGCCCGTGTGCCGAAGGAGCGTATGTGCAGATCCTGTGGCACCAAGCCGAGGCCTGTGGACACCTTCTGCAGGAAGTGCGGTTCGAAGCTTGACTAGAGCCTGCTGTGCTTGTTCTTGACGATGACGGCCGCGAGGGCTCCCGCGCCGAAGCCGTTGTCTATGTTCACAACGCCGATCCCGCTCGAGCAGCTGGACAGCATTCCAAGCAGAGCAGCGATCCCATCAAAACTCGCACCGTAGCCAACGCTGGTCGGCACCGCGATGACCGGCCTGCTCGTCAGGCCCGCGACAACGCTCGGAAGCGCTCCCTCCATGCCAGCGAGGACGATGATCGCATCAGCAGCATCGAACTGCTTGAGGTTCGATGTCAGCCTGTGCATTCCCGCCACACCAACATCGTAGAGCCTCTCCACCTTGCAGCCAAGGAGTTCGCTCGTCACAGCTGCCTCTTCTGCGGCGGGGATGTCAGATGTGCCTGCCGTGACGACCAGCACTCTGCCCATTCGAGGCCTGTTCGTCACGCCAACTGTGGCAATCCTGGCCTCCGGATACCAGCGGACTTTGTTTCCGAACCTGCGCTTGAGCTTCCCATACAGCCTCTTGTTCATGCGGGTGAAGACCGCCTCGTCATCTCTGGCGAGAATCCTCTCAGCGATCTCAATGACCTGCTCGTCCGTCTTGCCCGGCGTGTAAATGGCCTCAGGGATGCCCTTTCTGAGCTCTCGGTGGTGGTCGAGCTTCGCGAACTTGAGATCTTCGAATGGCAGCGTACGAAGCAGCTCGAGCGCCTCGGACACGGTGATCTGGCCGCCGCTCAATCTGGCCAGTATCTTCTCGATCTTCCTTGGGTTCATCTCCTCAGCACCTCGTTCAAGCTTCCCATGCGATAGCCCTCAAGGTCCAGTGAGATGTACTCGAACCCGAGCAATTTGAGCCTCTTCGTGACCGCGATTCTTGTGCCGGGTGATGCGAGCCTTTCGACTTCCTTGGGCGAGACCTCGATCCTCGCCGAGTCCCCATGGATTCTCACTCGTACCTGTTCGAATCCCTTCGCCCTCAGGAATTCCTCTGCCTCCTCTATCATCATCAGCTTCTCTCGAGTTATCGTCTCACCATAGGGTATCCTCGAGGCAAGGCAGGGGCTCGAACTTTTCTTGGCTGTGGGCAGTCTCAGCGAAACGGATATCCTCCTGACATCTTCTTTTCCGAGGCCGGCCTCTGCGAGCGGGCTTCTGACGCCCATCTCGTCCTTGGCTCTCAGTCCTGGTCTGTAGTCCTTCAGGTCGTCCGCGTTCGAGCCGTCCACGATTTCCTTCAGCCCTTTGCTGTCCGCGATCTCGCGGATATGTCTCAGGTCGTCCAGTTTGCAGAGGTAACACCTGTCCGGGGGGTTGCTGATGAAATTCGTGTCGGCCAGCGGGTCCACTCGGATGACTATGTGATCGATGCCGATCCTCTTGGCGACTTCCTTTGCCTGTCTCAGCTCAGACGCAGGATACATTGGCGAATCAATGGTCACCGCGATCGCCCTCTTGCCCAGGCCATCGTGGGCGATCTTGGCCACAAGGGTCGAGTCAGCGCCGCCTGAGAATGCAACTGCGGCGGATTCGAGGTCTCGGACTATCTTCCTGAGCTTAGCCAGCTTTCGATGGGTGTCCTTCATAGCATCTGTAGCAACGCCTGGCAGTTATTTCAAGATTAGTGGAGCAGCGTTTCGTCGGCAGATGTGGTCTCGGTCACAAACGTCGTGGCTGCGGTGATCTCGGTCCCCTCGACAAGGTCGTCTCTTGCGTGCCTCTCGATTTCAGACAGAGCGCGCATGATTGCATCCTGGTGCTGAGTTATGTGAATGTCTTGGTCAGGTCCTGCAGCTGCGGAAATTCCTCTGGGCGGACTTGCTTCGCGTGATCGTTCGCTCCTGGCCTCGGAGTGTTCGACTGCAGATCATCGCCGCGTTGGTGTCGGACGAGAGCGCAGTATTGACGTTCACAACCATCTTCTTGCTCGCGCCTCTCGTACCGCGCAGCAGTTGCGAGGAGGAACGCTGGAAGAACCCGCGTCTCCGAAACTTGATGAGCACACCGTCTCGTGCGGACATCTCCTGCATGTCTCATCAGAACAAGTATAATATAGTGTCAAGGTCCGTAAGAAGGAACCCCAGCCGAGCTTTGGAGGAAGTGCATGGCCGAGGAGAACACAGTATACATCGGCAAGAAGGCGACAATGAACTACGTCCTCGCCGTGGTATCACAGATCAACGCCGGCTGTGACAATGTGTGCATAAAGGCGCGAGGACGTGCGATAAGCAGGGCTGTAGACGTGGCTGAGATCGTGAGGAACAGGTTCGTCCAGGGCCTGGAGTACAAGGACGTCAAGATTGCGACGGAATCCCTTCCGGGCCAGGATGGCGGAAGCGCAAACGTCTCTTCGATCGAGATCTACTTGTCCAAGTAGGTCGCTCAAGCGAACCATAGATCAGTCCGAGCTCAGGTGGATGTAGTGTCCACGCTTTGCCAGACTTGCTACTAGCTCATGAACGCCGTGTGCAAGAGTTTTATCATTGGCTACTGCCATCGGCCAAACGCTATGATACTGGTGAAGCTAGGCGGGAGCGTCATCACGGACAAGTCCAGGCTTCGGACTTTCAGGCGAGCAGCGTGTGAGCGGCTCGCCAGGGAATTGAGGCCGGCGAGGGGTCAGCTGGCGATCGTTCACGGGGCCGGGTCTTTTGGCCACATCCAGGCGAAAAGGCACAGCCTCCACGAAGGCCTCAGGGAAGAGTCACAGCTATTGGCAGTCGCATCGGTCCAACGCGATGTCAGGGAACTCAATCTGAGGGTGCTGGAAGCTCTCATAGACAATGGCATCCGGGCGGTCTCCGTTCCCCCCGCCGCATCGGCCACATTCAGGAATGGGAGAATTGTGTCTTTCGGGGCAGAGGTGTTCTCTGAAGTCTTGGATCTAGGTCTCACGCCAGTGTCGTTCGGCGACGTCGTGCCCGACGAGGACATGGGCTTCTCGATATGTTCTGGCGATCTGGTCATGGAGGCCTTGGCGAGGGCGTTTCACCCGACCTTGGTGCTGTTCTGTGCCGATGTCGACGGCGTGTTCGACAGTGACCCAAAGCGAAACGTGAGGGCGAAGCTGATTCCTGAACTTGACAGATCGGCTCTGACGAAGTTGAGGAGGACGGAGGCCACGAGCATCGACGTGACGGGCAGCATACATGGGAAGCTGGAGCGCATGCTGGCCATTGCTCAGCACTGCGAAAGATGTATGATAGTGAACGGCAATGTGCCAGGGAGACTGGAGAATGCCATCCGAGGAAGGAAGGTCCTCTCGACAACGGTCATTCCCAGTTAGGTGTGTTCATGGCCGGTGAAGGAGGGAAGCCCGACAGGCTCATAGAACGAAGGAAGAACGACCACGTCGAGATATGCGCTAGGGAAGATCTGAGCACCCACTATGTCTACTGGGACGACGTGCAGCTCGTCCATAACCCTTTGCCAGAGGTCGACTTGGACGAGGTGGACACATCCACGACGCTTTTTGGGCAGAAGCTGAAAGCGCCTATCATCATCAGTGCGATGACTGGCGGGTACGGCAAGGCAGAGGAGATAAACAAGAACCTGGCTGCTGCCGCGGAGCGGTTCGGAATCGGCATGGGCGTCGGCAGTCAGAGAGCAGCTCTCGAGCATCCTGAGCTAGCCCGCACGTACTCGGTCATAAAGGAGTTC
>CAYOXJ010000139.1:0-4186 GCA_964407905.1 uncultured Thermoplasmata archaeon | reverse complement strand
GTGTCGGGGCGGCAGGTGCTGCCTCCGGTGCCTCCGGCACGGGCGGAGGCGGAATGATCTCGACCTCGTCTGGCAGCTTCGCCCTCGGGTCCATGATCTGAACGGTAACACCAATGATTCCCGGCTTCAGTTTCGCCGGCGCGAAGCCCTGCTGCATGTACTTCAGTTTCGCCTGGCCGCAGTACTTGATGTGTCCCTCCTTGAACTTCTCTGTCCTGTGTCTCTGGCCCGTAAGCTTGCCAGCGATGATCACCTGGCAGCCTCTGGCCCCGGAGTCCATGATTCTCCGGACCGTGGAGTGACCAGCTCTTCTGAAATGCCAGCCCCGCTCGAGCGCGTTTGCGAGCTTCTCGGCCATGATCTGCGCGTTGAGGTTTGGGTTCTCCACCTCTTGGACCTCGATCTGTGGGTTGTTGAAACTGAAGTCATCCTCTATCGCCTTCGTGAGGCTCTTGATGGCCTCCCCTCTCCTTCCTATGACGAGGCCCGGCCTCTCCGTTATTAGCGTGACCCGAGTGCCCATCGGCGTCCTCTGGACATCCAATCCTCCGAAGCCCGCCCTGCCGACCTTCTTCATCATGTACTCCTTGAGCAGGACTCTTCGGATGTTCTCCGTGACGAACTTCCTCTCGTTGGCCATGTTCTCACTCCTTCGGGCGGTCCTAGGACGCCTCCGCCTCCTCCAGCACGATCTCTATGTTGGTAGTCTGCTCGTTCCAGGGCGTGCTCCTGCCCTGTGCGCGGGGCATGTACGCCTTCTGTATCCTGCCCCTGTGGGCAGCAGCAACCTTGATCTTCATGTTGTCAGCATCGAGGCCCTTGTACTCGGCGTTCGATTGCGCGCTCTCGAGGACCCGCAAGATGGCCTTCGCAGCCTTCTTCGGATACCTCCCCGGGCCGACCTTCGGCTTCGGATTGAGCCACATCTTGAAACGCGAGTATGGAACGGCGACCTTCAGGTCCATGATCCCCTTGAGATACCTCTTCGCGTCCTCCACCTTCATGCCGGTGAGTTCCTTGCAGACCTCCCTGCAGTGCTTGGGCGACACGCCGATCTCCTTGCCAATCGCCCTCGAGGTCGTCTCCGAATCTGTCTCCTGTGTGTATCCCATTCCCATCAGACTCCATCACTTGAGCGGCATGAACTTTGACGACCTTGTGGCGCCAACGCCCAGGCCAGAGTGCCTCACGGACTTCCTGGTCATGGCGAACTCGCCCAGGTAGTGCCCTATCATCTCAGGTTTGATCTCGACGGTCGCGAACTCCTTGCCGTTGTGGACCTGCACGGTCTTGCCAACGAACTCTGGCAGGATCGGTATCTCCCGCCTGTGAGTCCTCACGGCCTCTTCGGACGCTCTCAGCCTCTTGATGAAAGCTTCCTGCTCCTGGTTGAGCCCGCGGATGTAGGTCCTCCGAGCCCTCGCGGGCAAAAGCTCTATGATCTCCGCGAACGGGAGCTTCAGAAGCTCCTCCATGGTGTAGCCGCGATATGTGAACTCCTTCTTCCTCCGTGCCTGGATCTGGCTTTTCTTCTTCCTCATCTTTCTTCGGGCCGCCTTCGCGGACCCGGCGTACCTTGCAGAGGGTTTGACCTTCTTCTCCTTCGCCTCCGCCGGGGCCGCAGGCGTTGTCGCTGGCGCGGCAGGTGCTGGTACTGCTGCAGGTGCCTTGGCCCCCTTGTCTGCTGCTGGCGGCGCCTTCGCAGGTGCCTTCTGAGGGGCCGCCTCTCCCTTCTTTTCCTCGGCCATGCTATCACACCTTCCTCGGCCTTCTCTTCGGGGCCAGCCTTCCGACCTTCCTTCCGGGCGGCGTGTTCCTTCCGACGCTTGATTGAGTACCAACGTGTGGATGACTGCCGCCACCGTGCGGGTGGCTGACGGGATTCATCGCGATTCCCTTGACCTTGAAGTACGCTTTCGATTTCGCTCCATAGGCGTGGAACTTCTTCCCCGACTTCGCGAACGGCTTCTCCTTGTGGCCGCCGCCTGCGACCATGCCGACCGTGGCAAGGCATTTGCTGTCGACCTCCTTGAACTTGCCAGAGGGCATCAGCAGCACCGTTTTCGCACCGTGCGTGACGATTGTAGCCGCGGTCCCTGCGGTTCTCGCCAGCTTGCCCCCGTCACCTGGCTGCGACTCGACATTGTAGACGATTGTCCCTTCTGGCAGGGCGCCGACAGGCATGGTGTTGCCCGCGAGGACTGCCCCTCGAGGCCCGAATGTGACCTCCTGGCCAACGGCGGCGCCGTCGGGAGCAATCATGTAAGCGTCCTTGTCCGCATACTCCACCCTCGCTAGCGGAGCAATCCTGCCAGGCTCGTGGACTATCTCCGTGATCGTTCCGCTCGCCTGTCTTATCCTCGGATGTCTCGCCTCGGTGAACCTGAGATGCCTCGGCGACCTGTACCTGCCGAAGCCCCGTCCCCTTCTTTGAGTTATCAGTCTCTTTCCCATGTCAGCACCGCCTAGAATATGCCGATCCTCATGCCGATGTCCTCGGCCGAGTAGCCCTCCTTCAGCTTGATGATCGCGTGCTTGCCGTCCCTCATGATCTTGATGTTGACCTTGTCGACCTTCGCCTCGAACTTCTCCTCGAACGCCCTCCTGATATCCTCCTTCGTGGCGTCCTTTCGGACGACGAACTCCAGTCTGTTGCCATCCTTCAGGTCCTGGACAGGCGTTCCAGACATTGCGTTCATCGTCTTCTCCGTCACATATGGATGAAGAATAATGGTTCGTCTCATCTGCGCCAACCTCCTATCGTCTGCAGTGCTGTCTCAGTGATCAGCATGAGCCTGCCTGGGTCGCCACCAGGTGCGAGCACCGAGGCGTTGAGAGCGCTCGGCGTGGTGACGTCCACACCAGGCAGGTTCCTGACGCTCCTCCAACCAGCGCAGTCCTTCGAGAGGACGACAAGAAGGCCCCTCGGCATCCTGTGCCTCCTGCCCCTCATCTTTCCCCTGCCTGCTCTGATGTTCCTGCCGGCTGAGGCCCTCTCGATGTCGTCGTAGACGCCGAGCGATGCGAGCGCCTTGACTGCATCCTGCGTTGTCTTGATTGACTCGAAATCGTCCTTCACGACAACAGGGACGGTCAGCTCGTCGCTGAATCTGTGGCCTCTGGCCTTGACCAGTTCTGCCCTGCTCGTGGCCGTGAGAGCCGAGAGCTTTGCGAGCATCAACTCCTTCTTGTTGATCTTCTTGCCAAGGTTCTTCTCTACCTTCGGCGGGTGGGCCCTTCTGCCACCGACGTTCGGGGGCGATTGCGCAGCGGTCGAGCTGCCCATGAGCCTTTGGACCCTAGCAACTCCCCTCCCTTTCCCCCATGTCTGGACGGAGTGTCTCATGCCGGCCGTTGGCGACGGTGCAAATGGCTGTCTCGCGTTTGCCTCGATCGCGGTGACCGCTCGCCTGATAACGTCAGGCCTGAAGTCCGCCTTGAAGGCTGCGGGCAAGTCCGTCTCTCCCGCAACCCCGCCTTCGAGATCGTAGACGATGAGCTTCCCGGGAGTGTGCTCGGGCCTCTTTTCCTCGGCCTTCTCCTCCGTCTTTTTCTTCTTAGATTTCTTCTCGGCCACTACGCTCACACTCCCTGTTTCGATTCAAGAGATATAAACGTGAGCTGAGGCGGTTCCGAGAGCTTCACTCCCGTCGCTCGAACCGGCTCTCTGAGCCTCACGATCCTCTTGGACGGTCCAGGCACCGAGCCGTGGAGCACGACGTAGCTGTTCCTGACGTTCCCGTAGTGCAGGAAGCCGCCCTTCGGAGTGATCTCATCGCCCTTGTCGCCTATCTTCAGCACTCGCTTGTTCAGCTCGGTCCTCTGGTGGAACCCGATCTGGCCTCCCATCGGAACTGTTGGCCGAACATAGTTCGGCCTCTTGGTTCCGAGCGTGCCCACTTGTCGCCTGTGTTTGCTGTTCTTGTGGATGAGCAGCTTGGTGCCCCATCTCTTTGCGGTGCCCTGCCACCCCTTGCCCTTCGTGATGGACGAGACATCGACCATCTCGCCCTCCTTGGTGAAGTCCTTGATCGTGACGGCCTTGCCCAATATGCTCTTCGCATACTCCAGCCTGTTCTTGAGCACGCCCCCGCCCACCCTGATCTCCATCAGCTCTGGGCGTTTCTTCGGCAGCCCGCTCACGAGCACGGGCTGCGTGTAGAGCAAGGCCCTGATGTCATCGTAT
>CAYOXJ010000138.1:3186-4210 GCA_964407905.1 uncultured Thermoplasmata archaeon | reverse complement strand
TTCTTCTCATCCCATCCTTTTCTCCGCAAGCGCTTCTCAAGCACTCGTGGAGAGCATCTCAGGACAATTGCCACATCGGGGCCTAACATATGGGAGAAGTGCCCCTCAAGGACCACGTCTCCTTCCATCTTCGCGACGATCTTCGCAAGTCTCGAGACATCCACTTCCTTCGTCTTTCGCCTGCGATCATAGCCAGAGAACAGACCGAGCTTCTCGACCAGATCATTGACATTGACAACTGGCATGCTCCTGATCAACGAGCACGTGCTCGTCTTCCCCACCCCTGGGGTGCCAGTGACGGCGAACCTCATGCAGCTAGGTGTACGAGCCTGTGTGCATATCATGTTGACGGAGCTAGCGATGCCCTGAGACCTGATGCAAGAGCAGCTGAGCGAAGCTCAGCCTCATCGCGTTATCTCTGATGCGCCGTTCCAGCAACATCGTGATCTGCGTCGAAGCGCGCGCGTCAATCGGGAACTCGATGCCACAGTCAATGTCCATCAGAACCAGATACTCGGCAGGAGAGAGGCCAACTCTGACGGGGCTCTTCTTCGCACCTGGTCCAATGCAATCCAAATCCATTCGGCCCGCGCTCCCCTCATTCATCATCCACACAATGCGACGGACCATATTCCACAGGAAGCTCTCGGCCTTGAGATCAATCGCGTAGAATATCCCAACATCCGAGACATCGATGGAGTCGATCTTCCTCATGGGGTTTCTGTAGTCCTTACGGGCATAGCCTGAGAAATCATGGACTCCCAAGAACCTGCTCGCAATCTCCCTCATCATTGAGGTATCCTGGCCCGCCTTCGGAAGATAGTACCTGTACCATCGCTGCCTGGCCGCCCGTGGGTTGAACCCGTCCGCAACGTCGGTGGCCGAGTATGCCCATACATCTTCAACCTCGGAATTGACCGCAGGGCATAGGTCCCGCGTATCGAACGCGGTCTTGAACGAGACGACATTTCCGAGAGCGCTCACGCCTCTGTCTGTTCGGCTCGAACTCCGGTACCCGCATTCG
>CAYOXJ010000138.1:0-3176 GCA_964407905.1 uncultured Thermoplasmata archaeon | reverse complement strand
CGCATTCGCGCGGGGATCCGATTGCCCCGATCTTGATCAGCGAGGTTAGCAGCTGCCCTTCGACCGTGAGCCTTCCGGGCTGTCTCTGGAAACCATAGAAGCGCGAGCCGTCGTAGGCGAACTTGATGGCGACCCTATGTTCCTGGTCCACGCCAGCGTTATTGGATACAGAGTTAAATATCTAGGGCATCCGTGGAGGTTCCGTGCCTCAGTTCAAGGTGGTGCTGGTCGAGCCTCTCAACGACGGGAATATTGGGGCCATCGCGCGTTCCATGAAGAACTTCGGCCTTGAAGAAATGGTCCTCGTGAGGCCTTGCTTCGTTGGAGAGGAGGCGATCAAACGAGCGATGCACGGAATCGACGTTCTCAGGAACGCAAGAACCGTGTTCACGGAGGCCGACGCTTTCGCTGGGTGCGATTTCATCGCTGCCACTTCCGGCGTTGCGACATCGAACGAGAAGAATTTCACAAGAATTGCCCTCACCCCAAGGGCGTTCGCTGAGAAGGTCAAGGGCTCCGATTCCAAAATCGCTTTGGTCTTTGGCAGAGAGGACTTCGGACTCGACAGAGAGCTCATCAAGAGATGCGATTTCCTCGTGACGATCCCGGCAGACCCGAGCTACTCTATTCTGAACGTGAGCCATGCAGCTGCCGTGGTCTTCTACGAGCTCTTCGCAGCTGGTGCAGCAGAATGGAAGGCGAGAGAAGCTGGTGAAGTCGAGAAGGAGAAACTGTACGAGTACTTCGCGATGCTTCTCGATGCGATCGATTATCCCGAACACAAGAAAGAGAAGACGAAGGTGATGTTCAGGCGCCTGATGGCCAGGGCAGTTCCGACGACCTGGGAGTTCCACACGTTCATGGGCGTTCTTGATGGCGCTGTGAAGAAATCGACTCATGGCGCACTACCAGAAAAGAAGCGTGGAAAAAAGGGGTGAGCGCCTCCCAGCGTTACGGTAGGAGGCGCCGTTGTTGTGGGGGGAATCAATTATCCGAATGCGTCAAGCGCATCGTCGAATGTCATGGAAGCTGCTTGTCTGTACGCCGCGCTGATATCGTCGACCCCCAATAGCCTCTGCGAATCCTCTGGGGGCCTGATTCCAGTCACGATCCCGATCAGTTTGATGTTGCTGCCGAACTCGGGCTCGATTCTCGCACCGAGCTTCACGTTCGCTCTTTCGCTCAGCTCGCTCGTCACGCCGGTGAAGACCTGGTACGCCTTCTTCAGGGAGAGGGAGGGGCCGCCCGTGATGTGTATCAGGGCGCCCGAAGCTCCCTCAAGATCGACATCGAGCAATGGGTTGTTCAGAGCCTCATGCACCACGTCTTGCGGATCTTCGCTCTCGCCGTACAGGACGGTCGAGGCACCACCATGAAGCATCATGGTCCTGAAGTCCGCGAAGTCAAGGTTGATCATGCTCGTTTGGCAGATCGTCTCAGTAACCCCGGTGATCACTTCAGCAATGAGCTGGTCCATCACCATGAAGGCCTGTTCCACGGGCAATTTTGGCACTATCTCGAGCAATCTGTTGTTGTCGAGTATTATTGTGCTATGAGCCCGTTCTCTCAGTTTCGCGATGCCCATGAGCGCCGTCTTCAACCTGGTCTTCTCGATGTCGAAAGGCAGTGTGACGAGGGACACGACTATCGAGCCGTGCTTCCTCGCAGTCTCAGCAACAATGGGGGCGGTCCCGGTCCCAGTTCCACCGCCCATGCCGGCAGTGATGAATACAATGTCGTAGTCGCGGACGAGAGCATCTATCTTGTCGATCTCCGCGTACGCCAGCTTCTCAGCGAGCAACGGGTCGCCCCCTGTGCCAAACCCGCCGGTCGCATGCTCGCCTATGAGCAGAAGCTTGTCCGCGTTGATCCCGCTCAGGTGAAACCTGTCGGTGTTGATCGCAATCGTGTCAACGCCTTCCAGACCTGTCCTCCGCAGCCTGTGAACGCTGTTCGAGCCTGCTCCGCCACAGCCGATGACGCATATCTTCGGCGCGAGATGAGCTTCGAAGTCACTGCCGTTCTCGAGGGCCTCCCGCAGAAGCTTCTCGAGCAAGCTAATCGCCTCCTGTCGAGCGCGTCAGCTCATGCGTGTGTGCGTGTGTGCCCATCTGCGTCCCATCCCTGCGCGTGTTAGAGCGTCACCGTTCCAGTTCTTCCATTGCTTTTGACACTCGCTTGCGTATGTACTCGCGCACAGCGTTTCTTATTGCGTCGTCCACTGAGACGGAATCGCCCTCTTGTACCAGCTGCTTGAGGTTGACGACATTGCCCTTCGGCAGCTCGACGGTGATCTTCTCGATGTAGTCGGGAGTGAACTCGCCCTCGACGAACTTGTCAATGGCAGCCCTGATCGCATCAGATATCGTGGAGAACTTGCCCTGATCAACCAGCGATTGCAGAGCTTGTATCCTCTCGTTGGGCAATCGAATTGTGACGCGCTCTGATTCGACCATTTGGCCGCCTTCTTCGTCCGACGAAATCGCCCGTTTCGTCAGACAAATGTATGAACTTCTCAGTATTTATAACTTTCTCGACGCTCGTTCTGTACAGAGTAAGAGTTGCTAACTAGCAGGACTCGCGAAGCATCGCGCTTGAACTCGCATGTCACTGCCCTTTCGACGGGCAACGCGCAAAGTAACAGATGCGATGCAATTTTCACACGTCCCTCCTCTCGAACCACACGCATGCGAGCACAAGCGGTATCACTGTCCAGAGCAGCTGAACCAGAACCAACGTGCCGAGATTGACCCACGGTGGCAAATCGAGGTCGTATCCCAGGAACTCTGTCTCGCCGAACGCCAGCATCGCGGCCACTCCGCTGCCGTCCTGTGGGCTGAGGAACATCTCGAACCATACCCAGTCGGGTATCGATGACGTGTCGCCAGCGATGAAATCGGCTAGGCTACCTCCGGTCGCCATGTACAATCCAATCACAACCATTCCAACAATGGCTCCCCAGAAGAACACAACGACCCCTGCTGCCAGGGACGTCACGCGTCTCTTGAGCACAGATGAGAAGCATATCGAGAGGCTGAGATAGAGCAGGCCAAGGAGCATGCTCAGCAGCATGAACACCAGATACCCGGTCCACTGGGCGATCCCAGTCGTCGCTCCGATGAGGATGCCCGAAATCCCACAGCCTACCAGGACGGAGAAACATATCACCGACCCCA
>CAYOXJ010000137.1:0-4353 GCA_964407905.1 uncultured Thermoplasmata archaeon | reverse complement strand
TCTCAACATGGCTTTCTCGAGCTGCATGTGGCTGAGCAGGTGTTCAACGCGTTCTGCTTCGTACGCTCCGACGGTGCTGGGAGACGGCCAGCGCGATACCGCCCGCGAAACCCGCAGCTAGTATCAGCTGCTTCGCGAGCTCTGGATGCACATGTCCCTCTGCAACATACGCGCCCAAGATCACGCCCAGGATTGTCAGAGCGCCATCGAAAGCTCCTATGACGAAGTATCTGCGCGCTATTGTGGCTGACTTTGTCAGCGTGAAATGGAACCTCAGTCTCTTGAATCTGTCAGATAGTTGCGACATCTGGCTATCACTCTTTCTCAAGGGTTGCGCTGGCCAAATCCCTCACTGCATCGAGAGCCCGCTCGAGCTTCGATGCATCCGGCCCTCCTCCTTGTGCGAAATCCGGCTTCCCTCCGCCGGATCCTCCAACAGCGGCCATCGCCTCCTTGATCAGCTGCCTGCAATCGAGCTTCAGGTCCGCGCTCCTGGCAATCACGACCTTCGCGCCTCCCTCATCGGAGCCGAGAATCGCAACGGTCCTCGCATGGCTGATGAGTTCCTTTGCCAGGTTGACCAGGTGTTTCATGTCCTCGGACTCAACATGCCTGACGATCCTGACGCCTCTCACCTGGGGCGCCTTCTCAACAAGTTCGTCGACGGTCTCGCCAACCCTTCCTTTCTTCATCGCATCCAGTTCTTTTGTCAGCTCTTTTCTATCGGCCAGAAGCCTATCCACCGCCTCGAAAATCTTCTCGGGGACGGTGTTGAGCTTCGTGCTGGCATCGGTGACTGCGTTGTAGAGTGCCATCATCTGCTCGACTGCTGGCATGCCTGACACGAACTCCAGTCTAACAACGCCGTCCTGAATGCGCTTGGTTCTGAGGATCTTGATTGCGCCCACTTCGAGCGTGTTCTTGCAGTGTATGCCCCCACATGCCTCAACGTCGAAGTCCCCCGTTCTGACGACTCTGATCTCCTTGCCTGGGACCGCCCCTCCCTGGTACAGCCTGAAGCCATAGCGCTTCTCGGCAACGTTCCTCTCCATGAACGAGCTTTGGACCTTGGTCGCAGAAAGGACAGTCTCGTTGGCAAGGAGCTCAATCTTCTCGAGCTCTTCGGGCGTGAGGTCTGCATAGTGCGTGATGTCGAGCCGAGCGATGTCCTCGCCCTTGTGAGCCCCGGTCTGCCAGACGTGATTGCCCAGCACCTTCCTCGCAGAGCCATTTATGATGTGCGTTGCTGTGTGATGCCTCTGGAGGCGTCTCCTCCTCCGCTCGTCGATCCCACACGTGATCAGTTTCCCGACGGCCGCCTGCATCTCGCCCTCGACCTTGTGGACGACCACGTTTCCTACCTTGTCCACGTGGACGACCTTCATCTCCTTCATCGTGCCCGTGTCGCTCTCCTGGCCCCCGCTCTCTGCGTAGAAATAGGTCTTGTCCAAGACAACGAGATCATCTTCTATCGCCAGCACCTTGGCTCGGAACTTGAACTTGGACGGGTCCTTGTAGAACATCAGCTTCGTCGCGGGCAGTCCATCAGGAAGCTCGACCTCAGGAGCGATCTCCTCTCGCTCCGGTTTCGAGTGTCTGGCCGCCACGCGCTTGTAGAAGTCATCAGGAACCTTGACGGGTTTCCCAGCGAACTCGGCCACCACCTCGGGGTTCAGTCCATGCGAATCGTAGAGCTCTATGAGCTCCTCGTCGGTGATGCTCCTGCCAGCATGTCCCGAGGAGGACTCGAGCCTCTGGACGATTCCTCTGCCCTTGACGAGCGTCTCTTTGTATTTCTCGTTCTCCACATCGACTAGCTTGATGATCTCATCCCGGTTCTCTTTGAGGTCTGGGAAGTCCAACGAGAAGTAGTCGATCTGCCTGGCAACGATTTCTGAAAGCCTTGATTCCAGGCCGAGCTGAGACATCTCCCTCAGCGCTCTGCGGACGAGCAACCTCGCGAAATAGCCCTGTCGAACGTTCGATGGCACTACGCCATCGCTGAGCATGAACATGAGGGCGCGCGTGTGGTCGCAGATGACGTACATGCTCTCGAACGGTCTGATCTGTTTCATGAAATCGTCCGTGTTCATGCCGAGCTTCGCTGCGGCATCCGCCTTGAGCGTGCGCATATCGGCCGCGGTCTCGATCTTCATTGAGCCCGCAGCCTTGGAGTATTCCGCAAGGATTCTGTCCTCGACCTTCGTCCCGGACATGCGCTTAAGCTCCTCCAGCACATCGCCAAAGACTGCTTCGTATGCGGACGGGGTGCCCTGGGACATCCATGTCAGCCTCTCAAGTCCGTACCCGGTGTCCACAACCTGGATGTCCATGGGCTTCTGCTGACCGTTCTCCATGGCATAGCTCATGAAGACGAGTGTGGCAGCCTCAACACCGCCGAGGAGGACTTCAAGACAAGGTCCTGCATTGCCGCCTCCTTCCCACCAGGCTTCCGAATAACTGACAGCTTTCGGGTCGAGGCCGTTCACCTCTGTGAGGAACTTGTGACACAGCTCGGTCGTCCGGTCCTTCCAGTAGACCTCTTTCCCCTTCTTGTTGAAGACGTGGTGGGCCATCATCTCGAACATGGTGAAGTGCGAGCCCGTTTTGCCCACATTGTCTATGTCGTTGAACCTCACGCAAGTCTGAGATATCCCAAGGGGATTCGCCGGAGGATCCACGACTCCTTGGATCACCCATGGCTGGAAGCCGTAGATGCTCGCCTGAGTGAAGAACACGTCGTCCCGCCAGCGCGCAGTAATAGGATAGCGTGTGATTCTAGTGTGTCCTTCTTTCTCCAGGAAGGACAGGAAGCTCTCGCGCATCTCGTGAACGCTCTTGCTCTCCTTGAACAAGGGTCTGGCGATGAACGCGTACTCAACACAGGGGGACTCGCCACAAGTCTCCCCGTCGCCGATGGTCCAGAAGAACTTGCCACAGGACTTGCACTGCCTTCGCTGGAAGCCATTGCTCTTGAAGAACTCGAGCTCGTAATCCTTCGGATCCATGTTCGATTGCTGCATGAGTCCTCAGAATATAACGGTTTTCGTGCGCGCGAGTGCCAGACCGATTTCTCAGAGGGCGACAAGACCTCACGGGAAGGAGAAGAAGGGGTCTTGCAGGGACTGTCTAAGACTCTCTATCGGCGTCCCGTCTTTGATGATCTTCGTGACCTTGTTGACGTCCTTCTTGCTGCCCAAGATGATTGCACCGATCATCCTGCCGTCCTTGAGCACGAACTTCCTGTAGGCCGATCCATCGGGTGTTGTCGCCCTTATCTCTTCGAAGCCGGGCTCAGGAGGCTCATGCTGGCTCCTTACGATTCCGATGGACGAGAGATCGATTCCGACAACCTTCAGCGTGTTCGACGGAATGGCCCCTTTGTAGCCGGGCCCGTCCTGACCCAGTATCTTCTTTGCAGCGATTCTCGCCTGTTCGAGAGCAGGGGGAATCATCGCCCACACCTGCCCATTGTATTCGCAGACATCTCCAATCGCGAATATGTCTGGATCTGAAGTTCTCAGAGACGAGTCAACAATTACTCCCCTGTTCACCTTCAGTCCAGCATCCTTTGCAAGAGACAGATTGGACCTTGTGCCCGCGGATATGATTACCATGTCTCCTTCAATTGTCGTTCCATTCTTGAGGCGTACGCCCTCTACAGACGAGTGGCCGAGCACCTCAACGGTCTCGGCCTTCGTGACAATCTTCGCGCCCGTGGATTCGATCCACTTCTGCAGGATCGACGCTCCCTCGTGGTCCAATTGCCTCATCAGGATGTGCTCAGCATACTCCAAAATCGTGACATACAGATGGGGGAACCCAGTACATATCGCCCTTGCGCTCTCGAGGCCGAGGAGGCCTCCTCCGACAACGATCGAATGCTTCGCGTTTGCAGCGGCTTCTTTGATCCTCTTCGCATCCTCTATGGTCCTGACAGTGAACACGTTCCTCTTTGGAAGTCCCTCGAGCGGAGGAACATATGAACTTGACCCTGTGGCCAACACGAGCTTGTCGTAGTGAGCCCAGGACCCCCTCACGAGGATTCTCTTGCCAGCAGGATCGATCTCATCCACTCTCGCGTCCAGGTTGAGTCTCAGTCTGTTCTTATCGTACCAGTTAGAAGGATAGAAAGGCAAATCCTTCTCCTGAACGGCGCCCGAGAGATAGTCGATCAGCTTCGGCCTCGGATAGTAGGCCATTTTCTCGTCCGTGTAGATTTCGATATCGACTTGAGTATCCGCGTCTCTCAGCGCTTTCGCCAGATTCGTTCCTGCGACATTGTTTCCAACGATGACGGTCTTCAAAATGCTCACCAGCCTATCCTTTGCGGAAGCGTGCTTGAAATCAAAC
>CAYOXJ010000136.1:0-4364 GCA_964407905.1 uncultured Thermoplasmata archaeon | reverse complement strand
ATGCCCAGGAGCGGGGGCGACTACATCCCGAACTCGAGGATTATACATCCGACGATAGGCGACGCGGTGAGCATGGCAAACGCCGGCTTCATCATGACCTTCTGGATCGCGGTCCTCGCCCCCTGGGTCGCGGACCCGGGGATGGTCATCCTTGGAGGGCTCCTGGGGTATGACACGGAATGGTTCACCACCCCGACCGGCCTGTTTGTCGTAGCATCGATCGTGAATATCTGGGGCTTCATAATCGTCTCGCTTGGTCTGAAGCACTACAACACCTGGCAGAGGATCGTCATGTTCTCGGCAACCTTCTGCCTCATAGTCGTGGGCATCGTCATGACCACGACCTCTCACGCCAGTTTCGTGAGCGACTTCAACGCCGCTGCAGCGGACTACGGCTCGTACAACTACGACGACATGATCGCCCAGGCGGACGTCGGCTACCAGTCCGAGGAGCTCGCCGGAATAGGCGTCCCAGATAAGGTCGACTGGGCGGCCACGTTCATGCTCTTCCCTATGGTATCGTACCTGACCGCGTACGGGTACATGATCACGTTCATCTGCGGGGAGGTCAAGCGGCCCCAGAGGAACATCATCCTCGGGCAGATGCTCGCAGTCATCGTGCCCTCTATCTTCGCCGCGTGGTTCGCGTGGGGCATACCGAGGCTCTTCGGCACCGAGTTCATGCAGGCTGCGGCATACTACGACAACGGGAGCAACGAGGACGTCCTCGCAGGCTTCACGTTCCCGTCAGGGGCGAACTACATCTCGATGATGAGCGTGCTCGTGCTCGACAACAAGGTCCTGCTGTTCATCTTCGGCCTGACATTCATCCTGTACGATATCCTCTGGATGCCGATATCGTACATCGCTTGGAACAGGGCCGCATTCGCATGGGGCATGGACCGCCTTGGCCCGATGTGGTTCACCGATGTCAATCCAAAGTACGCCACGGCTGTCAAGAACAACTACGTGCTGCTCGTGCTCGGCGAGCTGGGCATACTGATATACGCCCTCAACGCGGAGTACATCCTGAGCCTCGGGATAACCGCAATGGAAGCGCTGTCCGTGTGGTCCGTCACGGCCATCGCGGCCATCGTCTTCCCGTACGTCAGGAGGGCCAAGGTCATCTGGGACGCGTCGCCGTACAAATGGAAGCTGGCCGGCATACCGGTCATCACATGGGCGGGCGTGCTGAACCTGATCTATGTCGTCATACTCCTCTACGAGCTCGAGACGACCGAAGGCATCGAGTGGATCCGGAACTATGCCACATGGATATACATCGCCGTTTGGGTCGCAGCAGTGGCGTGGTACTTCGTGTGGAAATCCTTCTGGAGACAGAAGGGCATCGACATCACGCTCGCGTGGAAGGAGCTCCCACCGGCGTGAGCGGATTAGCAGACCTGTGCCTAACTTGCAAGGAGGTGGACGTATCGACGGCAAAGTGACCTTCGCGGTCACGCAGATGGAATGTTCGGATAGCTCCGACGAGAACATCAGCAGGGCGGAAGGGATGATCCGAAGGGCCGCTGGGATGGGCGCCCAGGTCATCCTCCTTCAGGAGCTCTTCGAGAACCTTTACTTCTGCCAGGAGCAGGACTATAAGTACCTGGAGCTGGCGAGAGAAGCCGAGGACAACCCGATGCTGAGAAGGATGTCCGCCCTCGCCAAGGAGCTCTCGGTCGTCCTACCAGTGAGCTTCTTCGAGAGGGCGAACCAGACCTACTTCAACTCGGTGATGGTCATAGATGCTGATGGAACACAGCTGGGCGTGTACAGAAAGATGCACATCCCGCACGATCCGGGCTACTGGGAGAAGTTCTATTTCACCCCAGGCGACACGGGCTTCATGGTCTGGAAGACCCGGTACTGCAATCTAGGAGTGGGCATCTGCTGGGACCAGTGGTTCCCAGAGGCCGCGAGGATAATGGCGCTCATGGGCGCCGACGTCCTCATGTATCCGACCGCCATAGGCTCAGAGCCATATCTTAAGGTCGACACCTCGAAGCAATGGCAGAGGACGATGCAGGGACACGCAGCCGCGAACATGATACCCGTGTGCGCATCGAACCGAGTCGGCACTGAGAAGATCGGCGTTACGGAGCTCACATTCTACGGCAACTCGTTCATAGCGGGGCCCGACGGCGATATCGTCGCGCAGGCTGGAAGAACCGAAGAGACAGTCTTGACAACGGCCTTCGATCTGGACGAGATCAAGCGGTTCAGGGATACATTCCATGTCTTCAGGGACAGGAGGCCTGAGCACTACTCGGCCCTGCTGACCCTTGACGGAAGAATCCCTGCTCATGTCAGCAGCTTCAGGAGACGGCGAGGACCTAGGCATGACACCGGAAGATGATACTGGAACGAGGCCCCGGGACCGGTATCGGGGCTACTCCCCGTACCCGTTCTGGGCGACGGATCACAGCACTTGGCTGAGCTGGTCGAGCAGCCTCAAGATGGATGCCAAGGAGCTGGAGGCATTGTACCCGCTCAGATGGGCCAAATCTCCCCCGGCCGAAGCGCCGACCGCGATGCAGTTTCTGGAAGAGATCGGGGTTGGCACGGAGAACATCGATCCTCAGGGCATCGAGAGATGCCACGAGGAGCTGCCCACATTCGACGAGCTGCAGCGAAAGGGAGCGGTGGAGTGGGACGGAAAAGCGCGCTCCAAGGAGCCGACACCGGGCTTCAGGATGACGCCAGAATGGGAGCCCATGACAGGGGTGCTCCTGAACTGGCCGGTCTTCTACCCGCCCCTGTGGGACACATACAGGCAATTCGTCATCGCCCTCGATCACACGACCACCATCCTCAGGATGCCGGAAGGTTACCTCGGAGCAGCCGTGATGGCATGGCTCAAGGCCAAAGGCCTGAACATGACAAAAATCAGGCCCGTGCCCGGCCCCATCGGAGACATCTGGCCGAGGGACTATTCCGCCGTCTACGGCACGAACGTCCACACGGGTGAGGCCATAGCCAACAAGTTCGTGTTCCCGGCGTTCTTCCCGGGGTACAGAGATATCTACAGGTCGATAGTCGAGATCGACAACAACTTCGCCTGGAAGGAAGGCTTCAGCCTGATCAGGTCCGAGATAGCGCTCGAAGGAGGCAATCTTCTGACGGACGGGAACGGGACATACGTGATGACCCGGAGGGTCCTATCAGACAATTCGTCAATACCCAACCTTCGGGAGAAGCTCGAGGGCTGGCTGGGGGCGGAGCGGCTGATTCTCGTGGATGAAGAACCGGAAGACCCTCTTGGCCACATCGGCAGTTTCAAGTTCGTCGGTCCGGAAAAGCTCGTGCTCGGGCGACCGGAACGGAAGGACAGCTCAGACTGGAGATACCTCGACAGGATCCGGGGCCTCTTCTCGAAGCTCGGGTACGACGTCCTGGAAATACCCATCGGCACGGACATGGCCCGCATCATCAAATGCCCCAGCCTGACGGTGCCCGACTATCCAGGCGGGTACGTGAACTCCCTCATGATAAACAAGCGTCTGATAATCCCGCAGTACGACCGCGCGGGACTCGAGGAGATGAACGTGGGAGCGATAGAGGCCTACAAGGACGCGCTCCCCGGGTACGAGATCGTTCCGCTCGAGGTGTCCCTGATCGGCAACGGGGGCGGAGCGGTGAACTGCTCCAGCAGGGAGATCCCCAAGGTGTGACTGAGGCAATCGCGGTTTGTCATCGGCCTATACAACGATCACGTCGAACGGGATATTCTTCCCCAGGATCTTCGCGCTCGATCTCTTGAACACCACCGTGTCTATCAGGACCGCCATGCCCAAATTCCTGGGCAGGTAGAAGTTGCTCTCGTAGTTGACCACCATGCCGGGAACGAACCGCTCTCCCTTCGGGTCGATGGTCGGATCGTAAACAAACTGCCCTACCCAGTCGGGCAGGAAGGCCAACCCGAGTTCGTACCCGCCCCACCACCACTTCCTCTTGTCGATCCCAACCTTCGTGTAGTACTCCTTCATCGTCTTCAGGACCGTCTCAACGGGCAGGTTCGGCCGGATGATGTCAGCAAGGACCTCGTAGGCCCCTGCAGCGAGATGAACGCCCTTCGCCACCGATGCGCTGGGCTTTCCCACGGAGTAGGTTCTGGCGTAGTTCGCATGGTACCGCTTGTAGACCCCGCACAGGTCCGTTATGACGAGGTCGCCCTTCCTGATCTTCCGCCTCGAGGCCAGAGCATGGATGAGAGCAGCCTTCGGGCCGGAAGCGACCGGTACCGTGATCGCTGGGTTCTCGCCTCCGGCGCGCGCCATCGCCCGCATCATCTCGCCCCAGACCTCCAGCTCCGTCACGCCGGGCCTTATCGACTCCTCGCAGGCCCTCATGCCTATCTCGCC
>CAYOXJ010000135.1:0-4400 GCA_964407905.1 uncultured Thermoplasmata archaeon | reverse complement strand
GCTCTCAAGCCGGAGGGTCTGTCCACAGATCGGACAAATCACTGCGTCCCCGGCCTTCCATCCCTCCAGGAATTTGAATCTAGCCTGGCAAACAGGACAATAAATCCTCTCGGCCTTGGCGACGATCATATCTTCAAGGCCTTCCTCAGCTTTTCCTCGTCGTGCCCAACGATGATATCAGAACCGATGACCACGACTGGAAACGACCTCTTGCCCGTGAGTTTCTCAATCTCTTCCAGCACGTCGTCCTGCTTCGCATCATCCAGCAGATCGACATCAACGCAATCGTACACGATCTTGTGCTCGTCAAGGAATCGTTTGGTCCGCTTGCAGTACGGACACGTGCTCAGGGCATAGACTTTCGGCTTATTCTTCAATCAATCCACTCTCCAAATGGGTCGCAAATACACAGGCGAATCAGCCTTTGTGCCTGGATGATGAAATCCCCATGATATGATGTTTGCCCAGAATTTCCAAGAACCTAAACCGGATCAACCAGCGCCCTGGGCCAGGATCTTCCTGCAGATATCCAGCTGCTTCGAGACCGCGGGGTAGTTCTCGCCGTTCGCGAACCTGACCTTAACGTGCTCATGCATGAAGTCAGAGCTGCCCTTTCCTGCCCACTCGCCGAAGACCAGGATGTCCTCGCTGTCCAAGGAGATAGCTCCGAAGACGACTGCAAGATCGTAGATAAGGTCAGACATCTTCCATGGGTCAATCCGCGCGTGTTCCGGAACCAGGAATGGCAGTTCGAGCTGGAGAGTCATGAGCTCGCTCGTTCTCGCGTGGTTCACCATGTCCTCGTCCGCGGTCAGGAGGAACACGTCGTAATCTCCCGCTCTCGCCCACTGCTTGTACGACTGCGCGATCTCGATGTCGTTCCTCTCCTTTCCCTTCGTGGGTGTGCCCTTGATCCTCAATGCTCTCAGCTCGCCAAGCAGGAAGTTCATCTCGTTGAACGCGAGCTTCGCGGTCCTCTCGCGCCTTCCGCTCGCGTTCGAGAACTCCTTGAGAAGCTCTGGATGGGCCATCACTGATGCGAGGCCCTGGACCTCCTCCCTTGAGTACTTGTGAGTTATCTTTGTGTCTATCTCCATCTGGACGATCTCGCTCAACACATATCTGAAATCAGTCGCATCCAGCGACCTGCCAGAGGACTCGTCGATCAAGGGCAAGTGCCTCGAGAGGAACCTGTTGTAGAGAATGTTCGTGTCGAGCGCGACGAACAGCGGCCTCGGCCTCTTGTTCGGATCCCTCGCTTCGTCCCTGAGATCGAGCAGTTTCTTCGTGATCTCCGGCTCGTTTCTGTAGTCCAGAAATCCGGAGGAGAGGAGGCAGTTCCTGAGATCGGTGTAGCTCGGCAGCTCGTCAGCGCTCACGGACCGGTCCAGCGGCTTCCTGGAGCTCCTGGTCCAGTCAAATGCATCTGGCCTGACTATGTTGCTCAACTCGGGCTTCTCTATGTCCAATGTGAAGAGCTCGAGGTCATAGAATGGATAGGAGATGTGGACGTACCGTTTGTCGCTCCTGTAGATGGCGTTGGTGAGTACCTGGAGCTCGCGCCTCGACACGACAAGTTCCTTCACTTCCACACCTCCTCCTTGAGGTCTACGAAGTGTTGCAGATGGAACGGTATCATCGGGTACGGATTGGATGCATTCCTCATGTCCTCGAGATAGAGGTAGAAGACGTGGTCGACCTGTTTCTGCCAGGCAGAGAGAAGTGCTGATGAAATAATCGCTTTCCGGCCGGGCGTTATGTCGATCGCCACCTCGTTGCCAGCGCTCCTCTCTTCCTCCATGACGGCGGTGATCTTCTTCCCGGATGATGTGAAGTCCCCTTCATCTATGGTCTTCTGCACGGACTCGACGGCGTTCCCGTAGTACCCTGTCAGTATGCGGATCCAGCTCGCAAGAATCTGCGCTTCAGGCTCCCTGCCGCGAGTGACGAAGAGATAGATTCTGTCCGGCACGTATCCCTTGCAGCAGATCGACGCCCAGAGGCTGTTCAGAACGGGCCACTTGCTGATGCCCGTCATGGTGATGTAGACTTTCTGAGCCATTTCTGTCGAGATAATAGTGTGTTCGATGATATATCTCTCGGCTCAGGGCGAAGCGCTACTTGTTTCTTGGTTGTGAGACGCTTTCGGACAAGGTCCGTGTCTGATGTCGATTTTCTCACAGAACAATAAATATACCCACGTGTCATTCGGTCTCACGGGGGTGAAAGGCTGAGAAAGATATGGATAATCGCAGCTGGAGTGCTGGCCCTTGCATGCACGGTCGCACTGGCCATCGTCGGCGTTGCTCCAGATGGCGGACACCTATGGATCGAGTCAATACAGAATGCAATGAGATCCACGGTCTCTGGCGTAGCTCACCCGACTGGCGGACACCTGTGGATCGAATAAGCGCCTCAAGACTCAATCCTGGCGACGCGACATCGGCGTCGCCAACCCAAACATCATCTCGAACGTTCCAAGACCAACGTACTCACAGCGCTGCGAGCCTTGCATCTACTGTTCTCGCGCGCTCGATATTGCCTATCTCAGCATAGACTGCTGCGGCCTTCTTCATCAACTTCCTCGCCAAGGTCAAGTCGATTGACGACCTGATCAATGCCATGCCGAATTCGTAGCAGCAGGCTGCGAGGGTATCTTTGACTCCGGAAGTTTTGGCTGCTCTCACGCTCCTCTCGAACCACTCGAAGGCATTGTTGTGATTGCCATTCCTGAACTCGAGATACCCGTAGTTCCTGTATGCTAGCGCGATCATGTTCAGGTTGTTCTGTTCCTTCAGGATTGAGGCCGCTTCGTCGGTGTATCGCAGGCACAGATCGGAAACACCGACCCTGGCATAGCAGTATCCCGCATTGACAAGCGCAGTGCTCAGGGCCTCTCTATTCCTGAGCGCCCTGCTCGAGGAGATTGTCTTCTCGAAGTACTCTGCGGCCAAGTCGAATCTCTCTCTGGACATGTTCAAGACGCCGAGGTTGTTGGAAGTCCTCACGGCATTTGCCAGATCCCCAGCCTCGACGAAGTAGGCGAGGCAGTTCTTGTTTGCCGTTTCCGACTCCTCCGTGCGCCCCTCGAGGTCGTACACAATCGCAAGATTCGCTTCGGCCTTCGCCTCGGCCTCTCTGTCCCCCATGGTCTTCGCGAGCAACAAGCTCGTCTCGAAGCACCTTATGGCAGAGCCATGGTCGCCTTTCGTCCCGTAGATCATCCCCATCGCTCGGTTAGTCGAGCAGACGCCTTTCCGGTCGCCCGCCTCCATGTATATCTCCAATGCGTTCAAGTAGGATTCCAATGCCTCATCCCAATGGTTCTGGGCCCTTTCGACACGGCCCTGGTAGAAATAGGCAACCGCGATCGTCGGCGCATCTTTGGTCTTTTCCGCGATCCTCCTAAGGTCGTAGCAGTGAAGAAGAGCACTGTCCCAGTTGCCAAGTTCGCAGTCGATATCGATCAGCTTCTTCAGGCCTTCCTTTCTGTCGCAGTTCGCATCGCTGTCTGCAAGACGCAGCGCCTCTATGTGCTCGCAAATCCCTTTCTCGAAGTCTGGGATCTTCGGCATGCCGGCGGCGACCTTCCTTCCTTCTTTCGTGAGCGAGTAGCTCTCCGCAAAATCCGCGAGGCCGCCATGGCCTATCCAGCCGAGATCCTGCAGCCCCCTGAGGGCCTCAATCCGCCTCTCCTTTGGCACGGCCTCGAGTCCGGACTGTATCAGCAGCTGCCGGTTCTTTTCGCCCAGAACGTGCGAGACGAGGGTGACTATCTCTTGTCTGCTGGCCATAGGCTCTCCGGGAAGGGGAGAGGCACATGGTTTTCGCAGATAGATAAGCCTTCTCCATCGGAAGCGGTGGTGCGCCCTGAAATTGACCCAGGAAACGCAGATACCGCCCTTTCCTCTGGACTCCGGACTGCTATGTTCCTCCTCGGGAATCGCTCCTGAACGGTGTGAAGCATATATCAAGCAAGGATGATGCCTGAGCAACGGATGATGATTATTGTCACGCAGGTTCGAAGCCATGGGAGACTTCAAAGAACGGCTCGAAGGCAAGGAACGGCAGAAGCTGGTTCCGAGCGAGGAGATAGTATCTAGACTGGAGATTTCTAGGGGAGACATGGCCGTCGATCTTGGCGCGGGCATCGGGTACTTCACCTTCCCGATCGCAGAAAGGGCAAGGAGCGTCATCGCCTTGGATATTGAGACCAAGATGCTAGACGTGCTTACAGAAAGGATCCGTTCGCGCGGAGCCAACAACATCGTGCCCATCAGGGCTGAGATCACCTCGATCCCGCTGTCCAGTGAGTCGGTCGATCACGTGCTCGGAGCCTTCGTCTATCACGAGGTCAGCAGCGCGAAGAAGCTGCTTGATGAGGCGTCCAGGATCCTGCG
>CAYOXJ010000134.1:0-4405 GCA_964407905.1 uncultured Thermoplasmata archaeon | reverse complement strand
GCCGCCAGTACGAGCCCTTCGGCGTCCGCCCCTATGAGCTCGCCCTCGCGGTCGTAGTCCGTCGCCACGACCACCTCGTCCACTTCGTTTGCCAGCGTCTTGAGGGCGTTCATTATTTTCCTAGCCGAAGGGTCGACCTTCTTCTCGGGTTTGGCATAGACCAATTCCTTTGGAGGAATAGCATCCCAGTCGTTGTACTTCTCTGGATAGTCGAGAACGACGATGTGACCGCGAAGGCCAAGAACAGCATATTGGTCCTGTCCCTTGGAGAAGATGAGCGCTGGAACGCCTCCGACCGACCGGCTCTTCTGAGTGTTGTCGGAAAGGATCAGTGCAATCCTCCGCGCGGCGTGATTCTTCTCGCTTATGATGAGCCGGCGCATCTGGAGTTGGATGATTGCGGGCTTATATAATGATGATGGAGAGGTTTCTGAACGATGCCAGATATCCATCTGGCAACTCATCATCGGATTCTTGAGGGCCTCACCATCTCTTCTTTCTCAAATCGAGTATCTCGTTCCGTCTTCTCCCCAGCCCGAGCAACACGACGGGCACTCCCAAGTGCTTCTCAGAGAATCTGATGTACTTCTTCATGTTCTCAGGCAGTGCTGAGAATCCTTTCACCAGAATCTTGTCCATCTTTCCGCCATCGATGTCGTCCCACCCCTTGACCGTGACATACTTCGGCTCGCACCTCTGTAGCATTCTGATGTCCGCAGGAACACGAGTCGTCTTCTTGCCCTCGAGCATGTAGTGAGTACATATTCTCAGCTCGTCGAACCCGCCGAGGACGTCTATCTTGGTCATCGCTATTCCCGTGAATCCGCTGAGCTCACTCGAGTATCTCGCCACCACGAGGTCGAGCCAGCCGCACCTTCTAGCACGGCCCGTGGTCGTTCCGAACTCGCCTCCTTTTTCGGCAATCGTCTTTCCATATTCATCGTGGAGTTCGCTCGGCAAAGGTCCTTCGCCCACTCTGGTGGTGTATGCCTTGACGACCCCATACACATGATCCAAGGCCAACGGCGAGACACCCGAGCCCGCGGCGGCGTTGCCCGCCACCGTGATGGATGAGGTGACGTAGGGATAGGTGCCATGATCGATGTCCAGCAGAGTTCCTTGTGCCCCCTCGAACAGAACTCGCTTGCGTTTCTTCAACGCGTCGTTCACTAGGACGCCTGTGTCCGTCACGAAGGGCTTCAGCCTCTTGCCATAGTCTGCATACTCTCTCCTTATCGCTTCGAAATTGAGCCTGTTTGGATCTCCATATGCATCCAGGATTCTCTGTTTCACGCTGACCAGGAAGGCGAGCTTCTCAGAAAGAAGCGCCTCATCCACGAGATCGCCCATCCGCACCCCAAGCCTGGCAGCCTTATCTGAGTAACACGGGCCAATTCCGCGCCCAGTCGTGCCGACCTTGGCCCCCGCTCGCAACCGCTCCTCAGCACCATCCAGGATCTTGTGATAGGGCATTATCACATGCGCGCGGTCGCTTATTCGGAGGTTCTTCACGCTCACTCCCCGCGACTCTAGCCCTTCGAGTTCTCCGATCAGCACTCCTGGATCGATCACCACACCGTTCGCTATGACTGCCAGCTTTCCAGGTCTCAGAATCCCAGAAGGGATGTGATGCAACGCAAAGAGCTCCTCGCCAATCATGACGCTATGGCCTGCGTTGTTCCCACCGTTGAACCTGACAACCATTTGAGCCTCATTGGCCAAATAGTCAACTATCTTCCCCTTGCCCTCATCCCCCCACTGTGAGCCAACAATTACCAGTGATGGCATCTTATCTGTACAAGCATCTGGACTCTACTTCTTAAAGCATTTGATAGCCTGGTCTCAAGGCCTCTTCGAGTACCTGCGGTACTCATCTATGAGCTCCGGGGCCGTCAGATTCGTTCTTATGCCTTTAGGGTCGAAGTGCGTTCTAGAGGCCTCGGCTCCGCGGTCGATCAAGTACTCAATGAACTCTATCAGCTTCGGAGGAGCAAGCTTCGTCTTCATGGCCAACTCGTCGATGGTGAAATAAAGCGGCGGGGCATCGGCCTCCTCGCGCCATATCTCAAGCATCTTTGCACATCTCGGAGCAGTGTTCAGATCACCTGTTGCTCTTATTTTCTTCAATAGTGCCCTTGAGAAAAGCTCTCCTGTCCAAATAGGGCCCGCATCCTTCTCCGATTCCCTTTGCGAGGAGACGGACCTCTTCAAGTCCGAACGATCATATCTCGCAATCCCTAGCTTCCTCATTGCAGCATCAGCTCTTGCTGCTCCGTTCTGGATGCGGAGATAACATCTGAAGTAGTGGTCCGCATGGTAACACAGCAGAGGTTCGATGGCACGGTCGTGCTTCGCGGCCTCTCGAACGACATGGCCGATGAGGATCCTCAGACCCGTCTCATGCGCGAAAGGTGACTTCGCTGAGAGCGCCCCGTACCTTCTGTAACAGGTCTTTGGGTATGTGCCATACAGGGGCGCAGTATCTGTTGCGGCAATGCCGATCACGCCTCTGTTCCTGCAGCTCTGGACTGCGCCATCAATGAAATCGACAGGAGTGCCGAACGGGTCGATGTCAATGTAGTCGTACTGCTCGTCCGCGAGCAGGCTCCTCAGGTCCCTGCAATGTATCTTCACGTGTCCGAGGCTGTTTAGCTCTGCATTCTGCTTCATCAACACCGCAGCCCGCAGATCCCTGTCATTCAACTCGAAATCCGCTCTCACACCGCACTCGTTGGCGAGCCTCAGCCCTCGAGCCCCGGTTGCGGCCAGGCCATCGAGCACTCTCTCGCCTTCGGAGAATATCTCTCGGCCAACGATTACTGAGACATCGCGTCCAAACTCCATCTGCCTGTTGTAGAATACCCCAGCGGTTCTCGTTCCGGGGCCTTTCAGACAGAATCCCTCGGGAACGAGCAGATCTGTGGTCCCCTCTCTGACCTTCACAAAACCTGAGGGGATCAAACGTATTCGCCCTTCATCAGTTTGATGATCTTGTAAGGCAGCAAGTTCCTGTTTATTGGCGTGACTTCCAGGATGCGGACATCGTCTCGTCTCCTGATGTCCTGGAGCAGGGGGTTCCGGGATTTCTTGTGCAATGTCAAGATAATCGGTTTGTCGACCTCCATGGCATCCTTGACAGCCTTCACGAATTTCTCCGACTCGACCTCCATCTTGCCCACCTCGTCAATCACGATCACATCGGCGTGTTTCGCCGCCTCGACGAGTGCCTCCACTCCCACCGTATCAAGGCTCTCCAGGTTCACGCCGTACTTGCCAACGTAGAACTTGGACTCGGTCTCCACGTGTGCGAAGATCGCCTTGCGCTTGGTCCTCCAATCCATTACGTAGAAGCCCACTCGCTTACCGTTCTCCACAATTGGTTCTGTTATCATGCCCCCGACCACCAGGCTCTCCTCTTCCAGCATCTCTATGACTTTGACGAGAGCCTGCGTCTTGCCCGCGCCAGGAAGGCCTGTAATGCCTACCTTGATGCCTCTCGTCATCCTCTCACCGGGTGGCCAGATAAACCGCTCTGGTATGGTTTTTCAAATATATAATGTATTCCATAAATCTTGTCCTCAGGAGCCAGCAATCAGCGTTCACGCTTCTTGTCGCTCCTGCTCCACCTTCTCAACGAACATGAGTGGGTAGTTCATGTCCTTGATCAGTTTCATCGAAGCCTTCACGCGGGCAGTCCTATACCTGACCGTGAGCATCACGTCCAACATTTCTCCGGTCAGGGAGACGTAGTCGTATTGCCCGCGTTTCTTCCTTAGCTTAGATCTGTCGATCTTGACCTTAACGTCTTCCACGAATGGCTGGACAAGGCTTCCGGCTTCTATCGCCTTCTCAAGCGTCTCAACGTTCTCAGCGCTCACGGGCACGCCCACGAACTGGTGGTATATTGTCCCGAGCTTGATCCCCGCCTCGAACGCCGCGCGCTCGGTGTCGCTGCATGAGAAGTACGCCTCAGCTGTTGCTTCCCTTGAGTCTTTCGTAGATTGGTCCTCCGAAAACGTAGACGAGCGTCAATGCCAGCGCGATGCCAGTGGCGGTACGTGAGGATGCTGTATATAAGGATTCGTCGCTGACGAGCAACGTGCCAGCGGTGAATGGCACGATTGCTAACGCTAGGGCTACGCCGCCCAAGGCCGCCATCCATCCCTGGACTTTTGGATAACGTATTTCGGATGCCATTAGGAAACTCGCAAAGAATCCGAAGCCCAGAACAAGCACCGGCATCCTATCCAGAGCAAAGTAGTACTTCGCAGGCTCGCCTCCTTCTGAGATTCCGAACATCACAGACACGAGGACGATGGTCAGTGCCGCTGCTGGGGCGGGCATCCCCACGAAGTAGCTCAAACGATATCCTCCTGCGCTGAATCTGGCGAGCCTGAACAGCCCA
>CAYOXJ010000133.1:0-4440 GCA_964407905.1 uncultured Thermoplasmata archaeon | reverse complement strand
ATCTCGACAACTTCTGCGATTGGGATGACATTCTTGATGTCTACCATTCTATTCTCTCCGTTAGGCTTGGTGCGGCAGATTAGGCTGCTTATATATATTCTTAACCAACTGGCGACGGGGAATGTGTGGCCATTCGTGGGAACTGCCAGCAGAGCAGACCTTCAGACGGAGGTGCTGAGGACTCGACGAGGTTGGTCAGGACACGAGGGATGCAGAGCGATACGATGTCTGGTCCAGTCGTTCATCTCTCGATGAGCGTCTCAACATACCTGACGAATCCGAGCTTTTGGATCTTGTCGGCAATCTGCCCGACCTTCTCCAAACCCGGAACATCAAGAAATGCGATATAGTCGTAGTGTCCGAAGACCAGAAAGCCATCCGTGACACCCTGTATCTTGTTGATCTTCGAGGCGTCCTCGAATGTCTGAGACTCGAGCATGACAAGAACTACCGCCTTCACCATGTGGACCACCTCACCCCTCTGGAAACCCGACGAGGGTCTCGACTATCTCCACGCCCTCGGCCTTGTAGATGTTCATCCCGATCTGGGCGATCTTCTTGAGATCTAGATCATCGGTCTGTACCGCGACATCCCATCTCCCGTGAACCGGGAAAGCATCTTTCACGCCGGGTTGCTTCCTGGCGAGTTCGACAACCTTCTTCGTCTTCAGCAGCTTGCAGCAAACCAGCAGACACGCTTTCACCATGGAATTCCCTTCCGTTGTGAGGCCGAACGGAGTCAGCTCATATATAACCTTCTGACCGCGCCAAGATGCTGGAAGATCTTGTGCGACACAAGCGCACCACTCAGAACCGGATGATGTTCTTCTCAACGAAATGGTGCGAATGATCGCCCTATACCTACAAGGGGGTCAGACCATGGAATCGCCACCAGCCAATGGAAACAAAAGCCTTATCATCCCCAAGACGAATCCGACGGTGTAGGTGATGCCTGATGGGTGCTCAGGAGGATTCAGCCAGGAAGCGAGAATTCCAGAAGAAGACAGATGAGGACATCGACTCGTTCATCGCCAGAAAGGACTTCTCGAAAAGCGTTCCTGCTCAGCCGGCCAAGACACCTGTTGAAGCGACCAGGGAAAAGGCTCCTCCCCCGCCTGAGAAGAAAGAGCCGAGCGAAGAGGAGCAGGAGGAGCAGATCAAGCTCGCGAGGACTAGCAGGGCGCAATTGGAGGCGTATCACGATGTGGTCCTCCTGCGCAAGAAAGCTCACGCATACGGTCACAGGGCTGCTAAGTTCTATCATAAGCACAAGGCGAACGAGGCAAAGGCCCAGAAGTGCTCTGCCAGAGCGGTCGCGTACCGGGAAAAAGCGGCCGAGCGCAGGGACAAGTCGAGGAACTTCAAGGACAGAGCGAAGGAATACGAGGCCGAACTCTCAGGGGCTGCGCAGGGGAAGACGGAGCTAAGCCCTGAGTCGCTTCGGACGAAGGCCGCCACGATGGAGCGCAAGTCGGCGAAACAGGAAGAGATGGCCAAGAAGTTCGAGGCCAGGGCTGCAGTACAGACAGCCAAGGCTTCGAAGTTCAGGACCAGGGCCGCCAAGTTTCTGGAACAGAACAAGCTGAACGAGAGCGAGGCAAGGCTGTACGCGAAACGCGCCGACAACCTCGAGAAGGCGGGGCTCTAAGATCTTCTAACGAGCGCCCCTTCGTCTGTTAATGGCCCAATGAAGCATCGAGGGCTCTTCTCCAAGGGATACCTCGCCATCCGTGCTCCTTTCGTTGGTGTGTATCCGAACCCTCAGCCTGCCGTCCTGGAGCAGAACCTCGGCCCGTTCGACTGAGGACCTGTAGGTTGCCACATGCTTTCCGCCCACAGACACGGCTCTTCCCTCTTCCCTGAGCATGCCAGCCTCTTTGAGAGCCCTTATCCTCCTGTAGCACGCAGCTATGGGAATTCCGATCGCGTGGCTGAGCTCGACTGCGTTGAGCGCGTGGGGGCCCGTCAGCTGGAGAATCTGTGAGGAATATTCGTCGAGCAAGAGCCGGAACGTGTCAAACGCATCCATCGGCGCTCCCACCTCACACCCTAGATAGGCTCTCCCAGTCCTTGTCGAAGCCGCCACGGCCGATCCCTTCGAGCTGCACGGTCAGCTGCTCGAAACCAAGCCTGTTCGCGAGCCTCTGGAGATAGTTCAGCTCCCCAGATTCCACATCGAGATGAAGGAAGACAACATTGTCGCTGTGTATCACTGGAGCCACCTTTGAGTCTGGATCTTCTTTCCCAATGTCATGAACGATTTCCATGCAAGCGGGGCACCTGCCCTCGACGATCTTCACATGCTCTCCGCACGATGGGCAATCGATCTCTCCGTCACAGCCCTCGTCGAATACGGTGTCCGCGACCAGGCTCACGATGCCCGTGTCGCCTGCGTCGAACTTCCTGCCGCAGATCGGGCATTTGTCGGTGTCGAACTCGACCACGGTGCCACAGTAGCTGCACTCGGCCACGAAGTCTGGTTCTCTGGCGTCATCCTTGAGGTATCTTATCGTTCCGGACTCCGCATCGAAGTGAATCATCGGAATGCCTTTCTTGTTGAGAATCTCCTCAGCATCTTCAAGAGATGAGATCATAGCGTCTTCGAGCTCTTGAACGGCCTCTTCGGAAACGTCTTTCAGATAGCGAGCATTGCACTTGGGACACCTCTCGACCGACTTGGGGATTCGCGTTCTGCACTGGACACAAACGAAGAACTCCTCTGACCCTATGGCAGGCGGTGCTGTAGCAGTCGGGGCAATCTGCTCGATGATCTTCTCGGTGATATCGATGTCCCTATTCGTCACTTCGGGCCTATCGAGAGCCTCGGACATGTGTCTCCTGGCCATTGGCTTGGACTTGACAACTCTCTTGAGCTTCTTCTTCTGCTCCTTGACCGTGACGAACTCAACCTCTTCCTCAGGTTCGTCGCGCCTCAAGAAGTCGAGCCACGACTTGGGCCGGTTCTTGCTGTCCTTGTCCCTCTCTCTAGGACTCTCGTCAGCCATGTATGTTCCTCTTCCGCACTGGACCTGGCGCCGTCTACGGAGATTGCTATTCGCAGAGAGTACTTATACGCCTGTCGTTCCAGTAATCAGCCCTGATAACTGGGATACGGATGGGCGGAGTGCGTGCTCTCAATGTCCAACTCTCAATTGACAATGCGAGCCAATCGGATGTCTTGTTCGTTCACCTAGCACATCTTGCTTTGGCCTGTTGATTCTCGGAGCGTCAAATGAGCGGATCGACCGAATTGTCACCTCGGATAACGAGTCGCGCTCGAACGAGAGGGACTGTGTGTTCTGGCACGTCGAACGCCATCCAGTCGACGAACGTCCAGTATCGAAAAGGATATAAATGCGACCCATTATTGTCCTCATCGCATCCAGACATGATGTGTTCTGAGGGCGTTGATGTCAGATGGCTGAGCTCGTTGGTGACCTCGAGGAGAAGCGCGCAAGGCACAACGCAGATGCCGAGAGGCGCAAGAAGCTCAGGGACGAGCTGAACGAAAAGACCAAGGAGTGGGCGGAGAGGAGGGATGCGCTCAACTCCCAGGTGCGGAGGCTCATAGAGGAGGCCAACTCGAGGCGTGAGAACAGGGACAGGCTCAACGCAGAGGTAAGAGAGGCGAAGGCGAGCAGAGACGAGTGGAACAGGAAGTTCAACGAGTTCAGCGACAAGGCAATGGCCCTGAGGCGGGAGAAGATGCCCAAGAGCGGGCTGTCGATAAGGAAGTTCAAGGCCGAACTTAGGGCGCTCGAGAAGAAGCATATGACGTCCGTTCTCAGCGCCGAGAAAGAGAAGGCGCTCATGAAGGAGATATCGATGCTCGACGCGAAGATCAAGGCGATGGAAAGGGAGATCGAGCAGTTCGCGGAGGTCAAGGCCGCGGAGAAGGACACCCGGGAGGCCAAAGAAAACGCCGAAATGCACCACAGGAAGGTCTCGGAACTAGCGGAAAAGGCGCAGGTCGAGCACGACGCGATGCTCAAGCTCTACGAGGAAGCCGACAAGCTGAGGAGAGAGGCGGATGCCGCGCAGGAGGAGTTCATAAAGGCGAAGCTCGCCGCGGACGAGCAGCACAGGGAGCACATCGAGCACATCAGGCAAGTGCACGATTTCGACAAGATCATCGCTGGGATTCGAGAGAAGGGGCGCAAGGCGAGGAAGGAGAAGGACGAGACCTCTGCCAAGAAGGAGGCGGAGGAGATATTCGAGCGGTTTCGAAGTGGGGAGAAGCTCAGCACAGAGGACATCATGGTGCTGCAGAAGTCAGGGTATATGTAGGTGCACTAGCAGCACATGAAACACAGGGGTGCGCCAGTACGGATTCACATCATCATCTGTTCAGGTCCTGGAGGCCGCGACATTGGTCCTTCTGGGTCCGGAAAACATATTTAAGCGGCCATTCGATAGTTTCATATAGTGCCCAGCTAATAT
>CAYOXJ010000132.1:0-4440 GCA_964407905.1 uncultured Thermoplasmata archaeon | reverse complement strand
TGTGCGATAAATCGGTCAAGCTGGGCAACGAAATCGGCGCAGACATGACTGAGGCAGAGGGAACCCTTCAGAAGGCCCTGGAGAGCCTCGCGAAAGAAGACATGGCTGGCGCTGTGGATCTGGCGAAGTCAAGCCAAGAGGCTGCAAACGCCGCTATGACGAGGGTGATGAGCGACAGGCTGCAGAGCATCGACCAGTTTGTCAAGGGATACTCCGGCGAGGGCAACCTGGCTGATCTTGGCGAGACCATCACCGCAGCGCGACAGTACATGGCCGGATTCGAGTTTGACAAGTCTTATTCACTTCTCAAAGAGGTGACTCAGAAGATCGAATCAATAGGCCAAGACGAGTGCGATCGCCTGATCGCCACTGCCACTTCCAGAATCAAGATCGTGGGGGAGATGGGAGGGGATGCGGCGGACCTCGAGATACTGCTGACAAGGGCAAACGATGCCTTGTCTCGCAAAGTCTACGAGGAGGCTACGGCGCGCGCTCGTGAGATAACCCAGCAGGCGGACGAGTTGATGCTGAAGCTCACACAGGCGGAGTTCTCAGCAGTCAAGGACACCCTCGAGGAAGCGAAGACCATTGGCATCGACATAGAAGATGCGAAGACCGTTCTGAAGGACGCTAGAGCAAAGGCCGACGCTGAGGAATTCGCCGATGCGTTCAGGATCGTCAAGGACATCAGAGACTGGCTCCAGGCGAAGATCGTCAGGTACGACGGAGTCAAGGAGAAGATCAGAAGGACGGAGGAACTCATCGCAGAGGCGTCGCGGACGAAGACCGATGTCTCACCACTTCTGCGAGACCTTGACAGAGCCAAGAACCTGTTTGCAAATGCCTCGCTCGATGAAGCAGAAGGGCTCTTGGACGAATGCATCGGGGCGGCGGAGAAGAACCTGGGGATGTATCTCGCAGCGAAGTTCATACTGAGCTCAAAAGAGAGCGTCGACCTTGCGCAATCACACTCAATCAATGTGGACGCTCCGGCGAAGCTCCTTGCGAAAGCCAAGGAGCTGATGAAGATGAAGAACTACGAGGAGGCACTCGCGCTAGCGAAGAAATCAGACGAAGAGACTAGAAAGACCATATCGACCTCGATCGCGGAGATGACCAGAGACCTGCAGAGGCTCCTGACTGATGCGAGGAATGTCGGCGTCGATACTCTTGGGCCAGAGAAGCTCGCGGAGAAGGCCATTGAACTGACTAAAACTGGTAGCTTCGTGGAGGCCCTTCGCTGCCTGGCGTCCGCGAAAGAAGACATCAATCATGTCAAGAACCTGAGCTCACAAGCCGCTGTTGAGATCAGAGTCGCGAGATCGAATCTGAAGGATGCCGAGACACTCGACATGGACGTTGGCCGTGCCAGGGAGTTCTTGGAACAGGCGGTCGAGGCTCTTACGAGACATCAGTATGCGATTGCGCTGGAGCTTGCGAGAAAATCATCAGAGGTCTCCTCTGAGGTGAGCAAATCCAGGATATGGGACACGCTCGAGAAGTTCAAAGACCGCGTTGAAAAGGCAGCCTCTGAGGGACTGCATGTGGGAACCGCGGAGGTGTGCGTCTCCGAGGGCATCCAGGCATTCAAGGATGGCAGGTATCAGGACTCGCTCAAGCTGGCCATGAAGTGCGAGACCGAGATGGAACGGGCTGAGCTACAGCGCGACATAAGCACCAGAGCGGTCGAGATGGCGATGAAGAAGATGGTTGATGCTGCCTCGGAGGGGATCAAGAGCGAGAGGCTCGCGTCCATCGTGAAGAAAGCTGAGAACCTGCTCGCCGAGGGGAAATACGTCGATGCCATGACGGCAGCTATCGAGAGCGGCGACGAACTCCATGTTATTCACGAGAATCTGGATGGATGCAGGATAGAGTTGAGTGCGGTTCGAGAACGCGTGGACCGGCTCAAGAAGATCCAAATCGATACATCGGAATGCGACGAGATCCTTGACATGGCTCAGGAGTACCTGACGACATACGACTTTGGCAGGTCAAGGGATGCCATGAAGAGGGCATCCGACATGGCTGCGACGCTTTTTGAGAACTCCGTCAGGAAGGTCATGGAACAGAACAGGATGATGATCTCAAGGGCGAAATCAATGGGGATCAACACCAAGTCATGTGAGGATCTCCTCGAGGTCGCGAACACCTCGTTCTCTGAGAAGCTGTGGGACTTTGCATACCAGCAAGCACAGTCGTGCAAGGATGACTGTCTGGCCCTGATATCAAAGAAGCTCTCCGGCCTGATAGACGAGATTCAGGGAAGGATTGAGGCGCTGAGGAAACTCGGAGCTTCCGTCAGGTTGATCGAGGACATGATTGCGGGCGCGAAGGAAGCTGGAGAGAATGGAGACATAGCAAGCGCATTCCAGACCCTGATGTCTGCGGACCAGAAGATCGGAACAATCGAGGATTCCCACAAGAAGTACATGGACATATCAATAGCAGCCGAGAGCGCCGTCGAGAGCCTGGGCAGGTTTGGCCTATCAAGGAGAGAGCCCGAACGGCTGATGGCGATGGCTGAGATCGAGAAAGAGAAGGACTACGACTCCGCAACCGAGCTCGTTGCCGAGGCACTAGACACTGCAAAGAACTTGATGGAGGCCTACTCGCCAGACATTGGGGGCAGCCTGACAGCAATTGGTCTGCAAACCGATGTTGAGGGCGAAGTGACAGTGATGCTGAGGAACAACGGCAAAGCGCTGGCGAAAGATGTCTCGCTTCATGTCGTCGGGGACTTCAAGACCCTTGGGACGCCAGGGGTTGCGATGCTCAAGCCGGGAAGTGAGGAATTAGTCAAAATCAAGGTTGTGCCGAAGCGGGACGGGAGCGTCCCAATGAGCGTGAAGATATCTGCCAAGAGACAGCTGGACGGCAGGATCCAGACCTTCGACATAGAGGACGTCCTGAACGTGTTCCCCGCAGGCCCACCATTCAAGCTGGGAAGAGCGACTGACATAACCCGATGCATCTCGTGCCAGGGCAGGATCAAGCCAGGATTCGATATCGTGACCTGCAGATGCGGCGGCCAACTGCACCTTTCGTGCGCCAAGAGGACGGGCGCGTGCCCCATCTGTGGTCAGAAATACGATCTCTAGCTTGGCCCGGCGATCTTCGCCTCAGAGATGCGCAGCGCCGGTGTCTTGACGCCAAATGCGAACCGGGATCCCCTTCCTATCATATCCACACGACTCAACATGTCCGGAATGCTCACACCAATCGTTGCCTGCCGAAGACATGGACCGAGTTCTCCTCTGTCGATCTTCATGCTCTCCATCATCAGGCCCGAGAACTCACCCGTTGTCAGGTTTGGAAAGTCATAGGTTGTTCTCAGATAGACCCCTCTCTTGGTCTCCGCAATCATCTCTTCGATCGATGCGTCCCCTTCTCCGACCACGAGGTTTGAGCTGGAGATCGACGGCGGAAGCCTGAAACTCCATTGAGGGCCGCCCCGCGAGGAGTTGCCCGTGCTCTGAACAGAATCCTTCCCTCCCGTATAGGTATCATAAAGGTAGGTCGCAAGCTTGCCGCGGTCAATGATGGCCTTCTTCCTGGAAGGAACACCCTCGCCGTCAAATGCGTAGCTCCCTGATGCCCATTCGATAGTGGGATCGTCGAGAATGGTCAGCTCGGGGACGCCGAGCGACTGGCCTAGCTTGCCTGCGAGATAGCTTCTCTTGCGCTGGACGCCCTCGGCGTTGGCACCCTCCCCGATGGCCACAGAGAGTATGTAGCCGAGAGCAAGCGGATCGATGACTACCGGATAATCGCCGGTCTCTATTCTTGTCTGCTTCAGGCCCATTATCGCATGCTCTCTCGCGTTTCTCCCTACTCTTTCGATCATGTCGCTCTCGATGCGCCTGCTCGAACCGTAGTCGACGCCGGAGAACATGCCAGACCTCGAACGAGCCACGGCCTCTGCGGTCACGTCGATCGATGTCATCTCCTCGACCTCACAGAAGCCATTGCTATTTGCAAGAGCGAACTTTCCAGATGCCACCCCGATTCCAGCATTGACCGAGGAGATGCGCTTGTCGTCTCCCGCCAGCGTCGCAAGAGAAATGGCCATCTCAACTGCTTCGTGGGGTTCCAGTTCTGACAGAGCGCGATCGAACAAGCTGCCGACCTTCGCCGGCCTCCTCTTCTCTGGTAGTCCTCTGAAATCAGGGTCATGAGTTCCCGCCTTCGCCTGAGACACTGCGAGCGATGTGATCCTCTTGATAGCCTTCATCTCATGGGAGGTGCAGAAGGCAAACCCTGAGCAGCCTTTATAGAAGGCCCTCACCGCAGCTCCTGGATCCGCGACTACGCTCGCTTGCTTCATCGACCCTTTCTCAATCTCAGCCGTGATGTGCGTCGTGTCGACAACGAGCACATCACAATGATCCGGGCCAAGCCTCATAACATGGTCCACGGTTCTTCTGGCGAGGTGGCCGA
>CAYOXJ010000131.1:0-4460 GCA_964407905.1 uncultured Thermoplasmata archaeon | reverse complement strand
GTAATGACTCCATACTTTCCTTTGAGTATCTTCTGCTTCGCCCCACATGCGGCAATGGCGTCAGCATCTATCACGAGAGGTCTGTCGCACTCCGAAACAAAAGACTGAACGGCACTGATTGTCTCGGGAGCGCTTCCGAGCCCAGGGCCGATGGCGACGACGTCGACGCTTCTTGAGAACTCCAGCAGCTGCTTGACGTGTTCCTCGGACAGAGTTTCGCCCTTGAGCAGCCTGACGATGAGATTTGGAGAGTAGATTGAGACTGGCAAGAAGGCGGGCTCGGGCGTTGCCACAAATGCCAAGTCGATGCCAGACCTCATGGCGGCCATGCCTGTGAACGCGGGCGCTCCAGTATACGGGCCACCGCCTATCACGAGGACTCTCCCAGCATCTCCCTTGTGAGCATCCTTTCTCCTTCTGGGGAGAAGCGCGAATTCCCCAGGGCCACAGTATGTTTCGGCTTCCGAAGGAATTCCGATGTCCTCGATGACAATCTTGCCGGAATTCCTGTTGTCCATCCCGATCTTGGCAGCATGAAATGTGACTGTGATGTCTGGTCGGACCTGGACATCTGACGGCCAGCCCGAGGGCACGTCTACGGAGACGATAGTTTTCCTCGATTCGTTTAGGAGTTTGATGTAACGTGCGTAGGGGTCCCTCGGCCTGCCACGAAGCCCGACCCCGAGAAGCGCGTCCACGATGATGTCATAGACTCCAGCATCGAAGCTGCTGAGCGGTTTGATGAGCTCTTTAGCTCTCTCGAGGTTCATCCTTGCGATTTCGCTGGAGACCTCCTGTTCGGGCTCCACGAGAAAGACATCGGGTCTGATCGTATGTGCGATGTGTCTCGCAGCCACGAATCCGTCGCCACCGTTGTTACCTCTGCCGCACACAACAGCAACTCTCGCATTGGGCTTGCAGATGCTCAGGACATTCCGCGCGACTGCTCCCCCGGCGTTCTCCATGAGGGTCAGGGTCCGCACGCCGAGATACGATGAATTCAGGTCGAGGACTCTCACTTCCTCTGGTGGTATTGCTGGTCTCGCCACGGATTCGCATCTGCTATTGCGATATTAAACCTGACGAGGAGCTGTTCATCGCTCGATGCCAGATGCCTCAAACACGGCTCAATTGTTCAAAAGAAATATATACGCAGACTTCGTAGCATTAGCTACCGGAAGGGATTCCGCAAGTGAGTGAGCTAAAACGCCTGGTTTTGGACGTTCTCAAGCCCCACCACCCTACCATCATCGAGATGGCGAGGAGGATCGGGGTCTTGAACGGTGTGTCTGGTGTGAACTGTACGCTCGAGGAAGTCGACCGCGAGACGGAAAGCGTGAAAATCACGATCGAGGGGACCTCGATTGACTTCGAGAGCATCGAAGAGACGATATCGGACTGCGGCGCCGTCATCCACTCCGTGGACAGCGTGTCCGCCGGCAAGAAGCTTGTTGAGGAAGTCGAGACCCCGCAGGACAGATAGGTCTCAGGTCTTTGCTGTGGGCACGGTCTTCAGCCTCGGAGCCACCTTGTCGATCAGCTCTGCCTTCTTCAGCTTTGGCTCGACCAGCACGCGGCCTCCGCCTCGGTACCAGAATCTGGGATAGGATTTCTCGAGCTCCAGTATGCAGTCCAGACCGAGTGCTTTCACCGCTTCGAACAGCATCTGAGCGTCGGGCGACTCGACCGCATCCCTTTTCGGGATCTTGCGTCCATTGGCCCTGCTGATCCGCATGTCGAAGTATGCGGGCCAGAGAACGATCGCCTTCTCAGGGTCCACGGCCATTTTAGAACCTCTCTTGTACGAAGGAACCGCCTCTATCTAATCTTGTCGGTCTTCCCATGGCCACGCATTGTGGTGTTGAACGTTTAATACACGGAGATTCGTTGCCCCGGCGAAGGTGTCTCGGATGATTGACGAAGACGTTGCCCTCGACGTGCTCGACGCCGCTCAGAAGAAGGCATCCGTGCTGTTGGCAGAGGTCAGGCTGGAAGAGCGCGATTCGAGAGAGCTGGCCGTCAGAGCGGGACAGGTGTCAAATCTGACTCGATTCAGCGACGCCGGGATGAACGTTCGGATCGTTCTTCCCTCCGGCATTGGCTTCGCGAGCTGCGACGGGATTTCCAGACAAAATGGCCTCAAGCTTGTCCAGAATGCGTTCAAACAAGCAAGGGGCGGCCGAAGGAAGAATCCGGTGTCAATCTCTGCGGAGTCGCCCGTGCGAACAAACTGGGTGGTCAAGGAGAGCCGGCGTTTGGCAGATGTGAGCCCGGAGGAGAAGCTCGCATTTCTGAGAGAGATTGACGCAGCAATCACGAGAACAGGTGTGAGTGTCAAGGGACGGTATTTCGAGTTGAAGGACTACGAGATAACGGGCCATTTCGTCAACTCAGAGGGCTCGAGCATAAGTTCTTTCCTGCCTCGAGTCAAGATCGAGGCACAGAACCTTGTGTCACACAATGGCCAGACAGAACAATCGATCAGAGAGTTCGGAGCCACTGGGGGATGGGATAGGGCCATGGGCTGGGAGCTTGACCAGGAGCTCCCGAGAGAGATCATGACGCTCAAGAACCTGATCGAGAAGGGGAAGAAGGTGACACCTGGTGTGAAGGATCTTGTATGCGGACCCGAAGTGGCTGGTATCGCAGCCCACGAGTCGTGTGGACACCCGATGGAGGCGGACCGTATCTTGGGCAGGGAGATGTCGCAGGCAGGCCGCTCGTTCATCTCTCCTGAGATGGTTGGCCAGACAATTGGCTCACGCTACGCCACTGTGATCGATGATCCGACGGTGCCTGGCTCATATGGCTACTATGCCTACGACCAGGAGGGTGTGAAGACGAGGCCGAGGTATCTCTACAAGGAGGGAATCATCAACGAATTCCTTCACAACAGGGAGACTGCTTCGAGACTGGGCCTCAGGAGCAATGGATCGTCGCGTTGTTACTCCTATCTGCGCGAGCCTATTGTAAGGATGGCAAACACGCATGTCGCTCCTGGGGATTTCGAGGACGACGAGCTGATAGGTTCGATCAAGGAAGGCGTTCTGATGCGATCGTTCACTGAGTGGAACATAGACGACAAGAGATACAATCAGAAGTACGTCTCCAGAGAGGCCTATTTCATCAAGGACGGCGAGCTCGCGGGGCCGGCGAAGAGGTGTGTCTTGGAGATAACGACGCCGGGCTTCTGGAAAGCTATCGACGCGGTCTCGAAGAAAGTCGACTACACTGCCGCCGAATGCGGAAAAGGAGATCCGATGCAGGACATAGCCGTCTGGACCGGGGGGCCGATGCTCCGACTGAGGGGTGTGATGCTGAGATGAGCGAGCTCAGAGAGGTCGCGGAAAGACTGGTCGATGTCTCAGTCAATTCTGGTGCGGATGATGTGGTTGCCGAGGCCGTCAAATCAACAGTTCAGCAGGTTCGGTTTTCGAACAGCCAGATTGACGCCGTCAATTCCTGGAATGAATGTCATGTGATGCTCTTCGTCGCTGTTGGCAGGCGAATTCTCTCTTCGGATTTGAGGGACATGCATGACGTCGAAAACCTTGCGAAAGCATTGGTCGGTTCTGCAAGAACGAGCCCGCCGAGCAAGAACTACGGTGGCATCGCTTCAGGGCGGTTCAATTACAAGATGGGCCGAGCGGACAGAAGGATAGTGAAGCTCGACGATCCAGCCAGATTGGTTCATGAGGCGATTGAGGGCGCGGAATCTGCTGGGGCAGACAATGTCGGAGGCACTCTGTATGTCCGTCATGAGAGAACGGGAATTGCTTCCACTGGTGGCGCGCGGAGCGACGATGAGAGCGCCTCCCTTGATCTGTCAGTGCGAGCGTTCTCGCAGCCAGAGGCGTCTGGTCATGCGGTCTGTTGCGCCTCTAGGCTGAGCGAGATGAGGGCCAGCGAGACGGGGGAGCGGGCAGGCGAGCTGTCGGTCATGGCAAGGAATCCCGTTCAGGGCGAAGAGGGCAAGTTCGACCTGGTTGTCGAACCGCTCTTCTTGGGGGTGCTCATCTACCAGATCTCTCGCATGATGAGCGCCCTGAGGGTCGAGATAGGCACTTCGATGTTCGCCAAGAAGATCGGGAAACGTGTGGCTTCCGAAGAAGTGACTTTCATGGATGACCCAACGGTCGAATCGATTTCGAGAAGGAGCTTCGACCACGAAGGAGTGCCAACGAGGCGCAACGTGGTGGTAAAGGACGGCATCCTGAAGACCTACCTCCACAACACCTCGACGGCAAAGAGGTTCCGGACAAGAACTACTGCAAACGCAGGGCCGCTGATTCCGACGCCGTTCACGATATCGGCTCAGCCGGTTTCCTTCCATCCGGTTGTGGTGCCGGGCGACTGGAAGGTCGATGAGATGATTTCGGAAACGAAGCTTGGCCTTTACCTGAACAACACTTGGTACACAAGGTACCAGAACTACGCGACCGGTGATTTCTCCACAATTC
>CAYOXJ010000130.1:0-4474 GCA_964407905.1 uncultured Thermoplasmata archaeon | reverse complement strand
GGGGACGAGATAGAGCTGAAGAAGAACGTTCGGAGGCAGCTGAAACCGTACACGGACATGTTCGGAACAGGAGCGGTCGTGTACTGGTTCGGCTTCGTCGAGGGCATCGAGCCTCCTCAGGGTGTTGTGCTTCTGCCAGGCACCTACTTCAGCGATTGCCCAGAGGAGCGACCAGGAGGCAAAGATTCTTAGCTCTTTACAATCATAATTTCTGCGATGGCCAAGAGTCCGGCGAAGTATATTTCTGCAGGCGACCTTGAGAAATACAGCTACTGCCCGCTGAGCTGGTGGCTGAGCAGGGAGTTCGAGGGCGAAAGCGAAGAGCTGGCTCTGGGAGTTAAGGAGCACGAGAAGCTCGGCAAATCGCTCTGGAGGATAGACTCCACCGAGAAAACTGCGAGAGAGGCAGAGACATTGGTGTTCTGGTGGGCAGTCGTCGCAACTATGATCGCTATCATTGGTCTCGAGGTTCTCCCATCAAGACACTCCGTCGAGATAAGCGAGGTCCTTGGAGCCGTCGCCCTCATATGGATTCTCGCAGCATCGTTCTTCCTGTACAAGGCCACGAAATCGAAGATGCACAGCGCGACAGTGGACTACGAGAGGATTGTGCTGATATTCGCCATCGTGGCGGTCCTGATCGGCGTGAACGCAGTGGCGTTCCGTGTGACCGATGTGAAGCTCGCCCAGTCCCTGGAGGCCGTCGCGATCATATGGCTCGTTGGCGCATCGTTCTTCATGTACAGATCCCTCAAGACCACGGAGATCGTCGACTCGCTGAGGAAGGAATTCAGGGTCAAGGGCAAGATCGAGTACATAGACATGGGTGATTCTCAAGTATTCAAGTCTGACAGATACGGTCTGTCTGGACGGCCGGACTACGTCATAAAACTGAGCGACAGCGTCATCCCCGTCGAGGAGAAGAAGGGGAGGACCCCCAGAGGACCGCTGTTCTCACACATTCTCCAGGTGGCTGCATACTGTCTTCTGATCGAAGAGTCGAGCGGCAAAGCCCCGCCGTACGGCCTCATCAAGTACCCTGAGCACGAGCACGAGATCGAGTACAACGACGATCTCAAGAAGGTCTTGCTCGAGAAGCTCGATGAGATGCGCGAGATAGTGAGAACAGGCAATGCGCACAGAAACCATGACAGGCCAGGCAAGTGCAAGTACTGTTCCAGAAGAGATGTGTGCCCCGAGAAGCTTGTCTGATATCGTGCTCAGGCGGTCCGTTCATTCGACCGTGACCGTCTTCGCGATGTTCCTTGGCTTGTCTATCGGACACTTTCTGGCCTTCGCGAGGTAGTACGCCCACAGCTGAAGCACGACTATCACGGGCACGGGAGAGAACACGGGGGGAATCTCTCTGATCTTTATCACTTCGTCCGCGTACCGCGCAAGCTCCGTGTCGCCCTCGTACCCGATAGCGATCACAGGGCTGCCCCTCGCAGAAACCTCGCCGATGTTGCCGAGCATCTTATCGTATGTGAGGTCCCTCACCGCGATAGCGACCACGGGCGAGTCCTTGGATATGAGGGCGAGAGGCCCATGCTTCAGCTCGCCCGCAGGAAATCCCTCGCCGTGGATGTACGAGATCTCTTTTGTCTTCAAGGCGCCCTCGAGAGCCACCGGGTAGTTGATGTTCCTCCCGATGAAGAACATATCCTTCGCATCGGCGTACTTGCTGGCCAGGGCCTCGAGTTCGTGCGCCTTGTTCAGGACGTCCTGAACGGCCCTGGGCAGGTTCCTCAGCTCTCCGATCATCGAACGCCTCGCCTGCGCGGTCAGCGCCTTGTTTCCGAGGCCGAGCTCCATGGCGAGAAGGTACAGCGCTACGAGCTGGGTCGTGAAGGTCTTCGTCGCTGCGACTCCGATCTCAGGACCTGCTCGCGTGTAGATCGTGTGGTCCACATCGCGGGTGATGGCCGAGCCCACGACGTTCGCGATGCACACGGTCTTGTTCCCGCGCTTCCTCGCCTCGCGCGCCGCGCCAACGGTGTCCGCCGTCTCTCCGCTCTGAGTGATCAGAACGACCAAGGGATTCTCCCGAGAGACGGGCGAGTACCTGTACTCGGAGGAGATCTGAACTGTCGTGGGAATCTTCGCCAGCTCCTCGATGATGTACTTCCCCACAAGGCCCGCATGGTAGGACGTGCCGCACGCGACGATCTTCACGCTGGAGAAATGATTCTCGGCGAAAAACAGTTCTGGCTCCTGTGTCTCTATCCTCCCCAGCAGAGAATCGTGGATCGCGTCCGGCTGCTCGAATATCTCCTTGAGCATGAAGTGCGGGTACCCGCCCTTCTCGGCATCCTCGAGGCTCCATGTGATCTTCTGTGGCTCCCGCTGGACCCTGTTCCCATGGCTGTCAGTGATCGACACCGAGTTCTTCGTGACCCTGACGACCTCCCCATCCTGGACGTACACCATCCTGTTAGTGTACTTGAGAAGCGCAGTGACATCGCTCGCGACGAAGTTCTCGCCCTCACCGAGGCCTACCACGAGCGGGCTCTCGCGCCTCGCAGCGACGATCTCGTCCATGCCAGCGGACACGACCGCGAAGGCGTAGGTGCCTTCTGTCTCCGCCAAGGCCCTGGACACTGCTTCGACGAGGTCGCCTTTCATGTTCGCCTCGACGAGATGGGCGAAGACCTCGGAGTCCGTCTCAGACGACATCTTGTGCCCGCTCTTCTCCAGCGACTCGCGGATCCGCATGAAATTGCTGATGATGCCGTTGTGAACGATCGCCAGCCTGTTAGAGCAGTCCGCAAGCGGGTGCGCGTTCTCGGTGGTCGGCTTGCCCTGAGTGGCCCACCTGGTGTGAGCAATCCCCAGCGATCCTTCCATGCGCGGCATCTGCGCTTCCAGCACCGCGATCTCGCCCTTCGTCTTGAACAGCTGCAGGCCCTGCCCGACAACGGCGATGCCGGCGGAGTCGTACCCCCTGTACTCCAGCCGTTTCAGACAGTCGAGGAGTATTGGCTGCGCGTCGCGCCTGCCAGCGTAACCGACTATGCCGCACATCTACGATACATCCTAGCTCACGAGGGCCCGGTTCGGAAGGTTGCGGATGATCTTGGACCCGCTCGAGATCTTGCATCCAGCACCTATGATCGTTCCAGGCTCCACGCCAACGCCCGTCCCAAAGGCAGTGTCCTCACCAACTATCGATCCCATATGAGGGACCTTGAAGAACTCGTCCGCGATGTTCACATAGGCCTCTGCACCAGGCCCCATCAGATGAGACTGAGACTTGACACCATAGCCCAGGACGCAATGCGAGAGGTACGAGTGCGCCCCGATGCTGCAGTTGCTCATCAGGATGCTGTTCTTGACCATCGTGTATGGCTCTATGGTGCAGCTGTTCCCTATGCTCGTGGACGGAAAGATCGTCACATTGGGGCCGATGTCGCACCCGTCGCCAATAAGCACAGGACCGTAGATCGTCGTGCCCGCACGGATCACGGTCTCCTCGCCGATGCCAACCGGACCGGATACCGCAACCTGGGACTCGATCTTGCCAGCAGTCTTGACCGCCAGGTTCTCGAGCGCCGCAGCGTTCAGCTCCAGCAGGTCCCACGGATACACAGCGTCGATCCACAGGCCGTCGGAGAACACGGGGGTGACAGCCTGATGGCCAAGGCTCGCCTGCACCGCGTTGCTGAGCCCGTACTCGCCATAGGCAATGCACTGCTCGATGAGCTGGAATATCCTGTCGCTGAGACAGTACATGCCCGTGAGGATGATGTTCGAGATCATCTCCTGGGGCTTCTCGAACACGCCCTTGATCGTGCCCTTCTCGAGCGTCACGACGCCGTACTTGGACGGGTTCTCGCTCTCGACAACAAGGGCGCTCGGACAGGCACCAGCACGCAGGAGATCGCCTACGGCCCGCATGTCCACGATGTTGTCCCCAGGCAGAACCATGAACTCACCAGAGAGCCTGTCCTTCGCACATAAGAGCGCATGCCCGTTCCCGAGCTGCTTGTCCTGGACGACGTACTCGATCCGAGCACCGTACTTCTTGCCGTCCTCGAAGTGGGACATGATCCGCTCCTTCCGGTACCCCACGACCATTACGATGTCGTGCACGTCGTTCTTCACGAGCGCGTCGACAACATACTCGAGGATCGGACGGTTCGCGATCGGTATCATCACCTTCGGCTCAGAGACGGTCAGCGGCCGAAGCCTCATCCCCTCCCCGGCAGCCAGGATTACTGCTTTCATGAGAAACACACCGGCCAAGAAGTTACATTGCTAGGGCCATTTAATGGTTTTGTACAGGCGGCCAGCTCCTACTCCTCTTCCGACTCCTCTTCTACGGTGCCGTAAAGAGCACGGTCACGGGCCTGGACCTTCATGGGCGTGGCCTCCTCGAAAAGCTCGCACTCGCACCGGATGCGAGTCACAATGTCCCGCTTCTCACAGTAGCCCATGCCGGGCCCGGCGGCGTCCTCGGGCCGCGGGTCCCAAT
>CAYOXJ010000129.1:0-4499 GCA_964407905.1 uncultured Thermoplasmata archaeon | reverse complement strand
GTCCCGACGAGAGCCTTCTCTCTCTTTCTCGGGAACTCGCTCGAGATGATCACATGCCCGCTCTTCTTCTCGAGCTTCACCCGGGGATGATGGAGCTTCTTGGAGACCTCTCCCTGAGGCCCTTTGACCTTGACCACGCCTCCGGCCAACGTCACCTGGACGTTCTCGGGGACCTCGATATCATCCTTCAGCAAACCTGCGCGCACCATTGTCAACACCTCAGTACACAAACGCCAGCAGTTTGCCGCCGACGCCTCCTTTCTTGGCCTCCATGTGAGTGAGCACTCCTCTGGTCGTCGTGAGGATCAGGACTCCGAAGTCCTGTGCGGGGAGGTACCTTGATTCGTACTTCTCGAGGTCAGCGACCTTCACGGAGTACCGCGGCCTGATGACCCCACAGTTGTTGATGTTGCCCGCGAGCGAGACCCTGAACATGCCGCTCCTGCCATCGTCCACGAGCTCGAACTGCCTGATGTAGCCGTTGTCCTGCATGACCTTGAGCACTCGGCCTATGAGCTTGGAGGAAGGGCGCACAACGCAGTCTCCCCTGCCAACCTTCTCAGCGTTCTTGATGACCGCCATCGCGTCATTGAGTGAATCATGCTGCATGTCATCTCACCTCACGAGTACTTCCTGAAACCAATGTGTGGGGCGATCTCTCGAAAGCACTGCCTGCAGAGGTGCATTCCATATCTCCGGATGATGCCCCTCTTCCGCCCGCATCTTGTGCATCCGACGGTCCTGCCGAACTTCTTCTTGGGCTTCAATCGACCACCTCCACGGCGAACTTGGATTTGACGAACTCAATCCCTTCCTTCTTCGAGAGCCTGTGATCCTTTGGCAGCGACCTCCTCAGGATCCTCCTCTTCTGAACCCTCTTGCCTGCACGGCCGAGCGAAGCACAGACGTCGAGCCCGAAAATGCCGATCTCAGGGTCGTACTTCATCCCGGGGAAGTCCGTGTAGTCCTGGATTCCGAACGAGAAGTTGCCCTCAGGGTCGAACGAGTACTCCGCGATTCTGTTCTCCCTGATCCAGAAAGCCTTCTTGACGAACTCCTCCGCTTCTTCCCCCCTTAGCGTAACCTTGCAGCCAATCTGCATCCCTCGTCTGATCCCGAGGTCTCTGTTGGTCGACTTTGCGACTGTCCGAACGGGCTTCCTGCCAGTTACCATCTGGAGGACCTTCTCGGCCTTCAAGAGCCTCTCGCCTGCGTCCCCGACGCCTATGTTGATGACGGCCTTCTCGAGCCTTACGTCGCGCATCTTGTTGCTCATGCCGCCTTCGCCTCCAGCAGTTTGATCTCGGGGACCTTGTCGCCCACAACGAAAACGTTCTCTTTGACCGTGCTGAACCCCTCTTTGAAGCTCACGAGGTTCGACGCCGAGCCTCTCCTGACCTGGTAGTTCTCGATGGTCTGGAGAGATCCGGGGTGAGAGCCTCCGACGAGCAGGGCAACGTTGCCCTTCTCGAGCCCGAAGGCCTTCACGATCTTCTGAGACGGAAGCTCGATCTTGAGCACATCGCCCGTCTTGTACTGGTCCTTGGGCAGCAGTATGCATCTGCCATCGTGGAGGTTGAGCTGGACCTTCCCCTTCCTGGCAGAGGTCTTGTTGTCTATTCTGGCCAGCTTCCAGTCCTTCTCGTTCTCCTCGATCTTCACGAGCTGAAGCTTCGCCTTGTAGTCAATCAGCATCCTGAAGCTCTGTTTTGTCTTCAGGACCGTGACGACATCCATGAGCCCGACCGGATACTTGTAATCCGTGATGACCTTTCCGTCGACCGCGATCTTCCTTCCGCCGATGATGAACCTTGCCTCGCGCGAGTTGTCGCACAGTCTCAGCATGTCCCTGACCACCGCCAGCAAGGGCATCGAATCGGCAACTCTGTGCGGGCCCGACCTCGGCTTCGTGACCCAGAAGCTCGTCTTCCTTGGAATCGCCCAGCTGTCCGGCGCGGCCATTCTCTTGATGTGTTTCTTCATGCTAGTTCACGCCCCCTTGAGGCTGTCCAGCTTGCTCTTCCTCCACGGATCCGAGAGGTCGAGCTTGGTCAACAGGACATCCGATGGGTCGATTGGCTTTGGCTTCTGTGTGCCGTCAGCCTTGGGAATTGTGATGTTCTCGATTATGATCTTGCAGTTCCTGAGGTCCACGGAGGCGACCTTGGCCTCGGAGGCCTGGAAATCCTTCGCCCCTCTGATGATCTTGACGGTGTCGCCCTTCCTGACGGGGAACGAGCGGACATTGTATTCGCTCATGAGTGCAGAGTCCAGGTGCGCTGAGACCATCCTCTTCTTCCTGTGAAGTGGCGCGTCGAACCTGGCCTTTCTCTGCTTTCTGGCTTTCGTGCTCGTTGTCATTGAAACGATCTCCTTCATACGATCATAGATGCCGTCGCAGCGATCCTCGGCCATCTCTCAGCCGCCTCTCTCGCCACGGGCCCCTTGATGTCCGTTCCTTTCGTCTCCCCCGTCTCGGTCACGATGACGACAGCGTTGTCCTCGAACTGAACCATCGTGCCCTCAGGCCTCCTGAATGGCCTCTTCTGGCGCACGATGACCGCGCGGAAGAGCTGCTTCCTAGTCTCAGGCGTCCCCTTCTTCACGGTGACGACCATCATTTCTCCGAGGGCAGCGTTCGGGTATCTTCTCTTGGTTCCGTGGTAAGTCGGCACGCTCACGACCTGGACGACCTTTGCGCCCGTGTTGTCGATGCAGTCGAGCCTGGCGCCCGTGGGTATGCCCCTCGTCTGTCTTCCTGGAATGCCTTTCATCGCGACCACCTACTGCTTGTTCTCTATAACAACGTACGAGACCTTCTTGCTCAGGGGCCTGCACTCCATTATGCGGACATTGTCCCCGAGCTTGGTCTGCAGGCAGGGCGGAGCATGGGCGAGGTACTTGCTCGTCCTCCTCTCGTAGCGCTCGAACTTGGGCATGTACCTCATGTACTCCCTCCGGACGACCACTGTGCTTTGCATCTTCGTCGAGACCACGGTCCCGCTCAGGACCGTGCCCCTGACCGGCAGCTGGCCGTGGTACGGACAGCGAAGGTCCTTGCACGAGACCTTCGGGGCCTCCACATCAAGCCCTATGTCCGCGGCAACGGGCTTCGCCGCCTTCTTGATCTTTCTCACCATCGCCTCTCACCCTACCTCACTTTCTTGATCCTGTCTTCAGGCCTGAACTTGATATCGTTCCCGGCTACGATGTGCGCCTCGCGCCCGTCCACGAACCTGAACTTGCAGCAGTCCTTCGGGACCATCTTCTCGGCGCCATCCTGCTCGATGGTGAGAGTGTTCCTGGTCTCGTCGACCACGGTGCCCTTGATCCCGAGGTATTCCCTGCAGGTCGACTCCACGACCTCTGCCTCAAGCCCTATGAACTCCCGTCTCCGGAAATCTCCTGAACTCATGCTCGGCTACCTGCTCTCAACGGAGAAACCAAGCTCCTCGAGGACCTCCTTGACCTTCTTCTTGTGGTCGCCCTGCAGCTCTATTCTTCCGTCCTTGTAAGTGCCGCCGGCGGCGCACCTGGTCTTGAGCTTCCTCGCAAGGTCTTCCATGTCTATGTCGCTCGAGTCTATTCCCTCGACGACAGTCACGACCTTGCCGTAGCGTCTGGTGTCCGTGAGTATCCGTATCTGCTGTTGTTCCTTCGCTATCTGCTCACACATGCACAGCTCTTCTGGCAATCCACAGACCGAGCAAATTCCTGCCATTACTTCTTCTCCTCCTGTTCCTCCTTCTTCGATTTCTCTTTCCTAGCTTTCTTGGCCCTCGGCTCAGGAGCCTTCTTCGGCCCTTCCTTCGCCTCGGCCTTCATCTTCGCAGGAGCTCCCGAGGCCTTCACTGTCTTCGCTGTCTGCATCTCCTGCATGATCGTGTGAATTCTGGCGATGTTGGTCCTGAGCGCCCTGATCTTCCCAGGGCTCCTCGGGGCACCGCCCATCGCGGCAACGCCCCTCTCGTGCATGAGCTCGTCGTTGAGCTCCTTGAACTTCGCCCTGATGTCTTCGGGGCGCATGACCCTAATCTCCTTCGGCCTGAGCAGCGCCATCTGTTCAGCCCTCCTTCTTCTCCTCGGCGCCCTCAGGCTTCTTCTCGGGCTCTTTCTTCTCTTCCGGGGGCTTTGGCGACTCTGCCAATGGCTGCGGCTGCTCAGGCGCAGTTATGGCCTGAACCGCTGCTGGCGTGATTGCCTCCCCAGGTGTCGACGGCGCTGCCGGTGGCGCTCCCTCCTCCTTCTTCTTCCGCTTCCTGACAGGCTTCTTTTCCTCGCCAGCCGGTGCGCCTTCGGGGGGCACGGCCTCGGCCTCCTTCTTCTTTCTGGGGCGCTTTGGCTTGGAGGGTGCTGCCTCTGCCTGGGCGGCCCTCTTGAGTTCCTCGACAGCTTCCGCCGCCTTCTGCTCAACGGCCTTCTCCTCAGGTGTCGGGGCGGCAGGCGCTGCCTCCGGTGCCTCCGGCACGGGCGGAGGCGGAATGATCTCGACCTCGTCT
>CAYOXJ010000128.1:0-4543 GCA_964407905.1 uncultured Thermoplasmata archaeon | reverse complement strand
AACATCCTGGGTACCATGACAGAAAGAGGGACCAGAGGTGCGTACAGGAAGGAGAACAGAGTGCAGCTGCCACAGGATATACAGAAGGAGATGGACGAGAAAGCGGCCGCGAAGTTCGGCAACTGCCAGGAGCTCGCCAGGCACCTGAACATACCGAAGTCGTCAGTTCACTACTATCGGATCGGAAGGCTAACGATGCCCTTCTCGCTGCTCGAAAGGATGCTGGAAATCGCAGCGGACGACGACTTGCGGAAGAGAATAGAAGACAAAGGAATCACGAAAGACAGAACATGGGCAAACGAGTATGCTGTGAGCGTCTACAGAGAGATGTGCCGGGATAGGCTACGCTTGCCGTCAAAGAAGGAACTGGAAGAAGACGACGAGTTGCGTAGGCAAGCCGCGGCCATAGTTTCCTACATCCAGGCCGAAGGATCGGTTTGGATCCTAGACAGGGAGTGGGAGGAACTAGCCGCGAACATCACATTCGCAGATCACGAACTGGATCTCTATGAGCACTTCAGGAACTTGTGCAAATCTGTTTTCCATTACGATATCGGGGACCCTCAACAACCAGGCAACGGCGCAAGGGCCATCAGAGGATTCATCCTGACAAGATTCGTGGCAGAGTGGCTGATGGAGAATGGGGTGCCAATAGGCGACAAATCCTCCGCATGCGTCCATCTGCCTATGTGGGTGATGGCCTCCAATGACCCGCTCACCTGGATAGCGGCGCTTCAACCGTGGTTCGATGGAGAGGGCGGCGTAGTATCGAGTGGCCCTGGGCGCAGCTCCTCGATCATCGTTACACAGTCCAGACATACCAGCCTCTCATTGGGCGAGATACCATGGCTCTCGCCCACTGCTCGCAACAGGAGCCTTTCGAAAGGCAGCTTGGCGGGACTCCGAGTGTTTGACATTCCTGTCCTCAACTACTGCAGATCCTTCTACAGAAGTGAGGTCTTGGACGACGTAAGGCGACTTCTAGTTCGCCTGGGTTTCCATCCTCGCATGGACGTTGTCAGACTATCGTTGAAGAACGATGGCTATTGGAGTTGCGTCTGGGGACTGTCTCTCGGGGTGTGGGAAACGAAGGAGCTCGTCACGAAGAATCTCGTGACACAGCATAGAAAGCGAGATGCAATCAGAGGCCCTCTAGAATAAAATGTTCTTATTTTTATATAAAAGCCAAGATTAGCGAGGGCTGGATTTGAACCAGCGATCTTCAGGTTATGAGCCTGATGGGATTTCCAGACTACCCCACCTCGCTGGTTCCCAATTAATACAAACGATATAGTTAAACGTATCCGTTTCACAATGCTAGTCAGCTCAGAAGAACTTCCTCAGCCTGAGCATGTCCTCGATTGAACCTTTGATCTGCAACTTCTTGGTGGCCAGCGCCTTCATCGGCCTGAGCTCTCTCGACCACAGCTGCCTGAGCGTCTCCTCGCTGGCGACGACTCTGATATCCGGGCCCTCTACCTTGCCCTTTCCGAGGCCGCCCACATGGCCGTTCTCGAGCAGGAAGTGGTATATGTCTCCGCCGCTGACTTCTATCTGGACCTTCTTCTTCATGCCCGCAAGTTCCTGGGCGAGGTTCCGGTCCTGCGCGACTTTCCTGTTGAACTTCTCGATCGCCTGCAGCAGCAGCTCCTCGACCACGGTCATTCCTCGAATGTGTCGAGCTTCCGGAGCTCGTTGAGCTTCATTATGTTTTGGGCGGTCTCCCACGTGCGGCGCGTGTGCGGCGGGAAAGTGCCCTTCCTGCCTATCCAGTTCTTCAGGAACGATATCGTATCTTGGTCGGCCGGATATCCCGAGCCTATCGGCTCCCCGATCTCCTTCTCGATCTCTCTCACTCTGGCGTCTCTGGTGACCTTCGCCACTATGGACGCTGCAGATACTATGGCGAACTCCTCGTCCGCCCTGTGTTTTGAGAAGATCCGGCACTGGGTCCTGAGCTCGTTCTGGACCATGCGTCCGAACTTGGCGTCGTCAGCGTCTGCGGCGTCGACATATGCTATCGTCGGGCAGAGGCGCTCGATGACTGTCGCGAACAGCCGGGCCTCGAGCTCGTTGAGCGACATGATCGTGCGCATCGTGTCGATCTCCTCCGCTGAGACCTCGATGACCTCGACCTTCGCCATCTCTTTGATCTTCATCGCCAACCCCTCGCGTCTTGTCGGCGAGAGCTTCTTCGAGTCTCGGACGTGGATCTCCCTGAGTTTCTCATCCGACTCGACTGCCACTCCGCAGACCACCATGGGGCCCATCACTGGCCCTCTCCCCGCCTCGTCTATGCCACAGATCATCCGAGGCATGGGATAGGGCGCTTTGTAGATAGCGTTTTTGTGCTGAGCCCATACAAAGGATTAATCCCTGGTCCCGTCAATTATCGTCGCAGATGATAGCCTCGGCCCAGCAGGAGCTTCTTGGCTACGACCTGAGCGCCGACCCGGAGCTCTTGACCATCATCGCGCTCCTGTTCTTGTTCCTCGGGCTCTTCCTCGCCTTTTCCGGGCGGAGGATCTGGAAGCATGTGATGTCCTTGATCGGTGCGATGATCGGGGGTCTTCTTGGGTTCGTGCTCGGAGCAGCCGTTGGGGGAGTGCTGGTAGGTCTCATAGTCGGCGCCCTCGGCTCGATTGTCGGGAGCGCGGTGTTCGTCTTCCTCGCCAGGGTCGGGGTTGGTGTCGTCGCCGCTCTGCTCTCGTTCATAGTCGTGGCGATGCTCACTGGCAGCCTCGCCGTGGCGCTGGTCATCGCGCTCATCGCCTTCGTCGTGACGTTCATCTACATCGAGGTCGCGATAGGACTTGTGACCGCCGTGGTTGGCGGGCTATTGGTCGGGATCGGCCTTCTCTGGCTCGACTTCGAGATGGTCGTCGTCGTGATCGGCCTTTTGGGCGCGATGGTCTTTGGAGCCGTGTTTCAGATGGTCGCGCTGAAGGAGGAGGTTGAGGGCAAACGTGTGAGAGCTCAGCCAAGCACGATGCAGGTGCCAGCTCCTCCGACGCCTCCGCCGATGCCTGGGAGGATCTGCACACGATGTGGCCGACAGCTGAGCTACATCCCTGAGTACAACAGATACTACTGCTATCGATGCCAGCGGTACGAGTGAATAAAAAGCGTGACCGAGCTACTGTGCTGATAGTAAATTCGCCACTCTTTATTAATGAGGCCAGGGTACGCCTTCGCTGACATGAGAGCGACAGGTCGGGACTGTCAGAACGGGAGGGTGGAGAACAGCTTCAAGCTCACGCGGGTCGGCGTGACCGGCGTTCGGAAACCCATTTTTGTGCACCGAGACGGGAAGGATCATCACCTCACTGCTGAGATAGACGTTTTCGTGGACCTTCCGTCGACTCAGCGCGGGTCGCACATGTCCCGGAACGTCGAGGTCATCACCGAGATGGTCGAGAAGGGTGTGAGGCAGAAGGTAAGAAGCCTCGAGGATCTTGCGGCCGACATCTGCAGGGAGCTCCTGGGACGACACGATTACGCTGGCTATGCTGAGGTGCGCATGGGGGCGGACTATTTCCTCGAGAGGAGGCCACCGAGCGGACGAAGGTCAATGGAGCAGTACAGGCTCATCGCGAAGGCCACCGCCAAGCGCGGGAACGGCCTGATGAAGTTGATCGGAGTCGAGGTACAGGGGATGACCGCGTGTCCGTGCGCCATGGAGACGGTCCAGCATGAGCTCGGGTGCGAGGTGCTCCAGATGAAGAAGATCAGGCGTCGGATGCCCACGATCACCCACAACCAGCGAAACAGGACGACTCTGATGGTCGAGGTGCCCGAACACGTGGACGTCGAGGCCGACGACCTGATCGACATTGTTGAGGGCTCGCTCAGCAGCCCCACGTTCGGGATACTGAAACGTTCTGACGAGGGGGCAATCGTGCTGAGGGCGCACCAGAACCCGAAGTTCGTCGAGGACGTGGTGAGGGATATCCTGGGAAAGCTGCTGAAGAAGTACAAGAAGCTGGACGACTCCGTGCATGTCACAGTCCGCAGCGAGAGCGAGGAGTCGATCCACAAGCACAACGCTTTTGCGGAGAGAATCACTACCCTGGGAGAGCTGAGGGCGAGTGGTCGCTGAGATGGTCAGGGAGAGGCCGAGGGCGGGGGCCGTGAAGGCCCTTGCGGTCGATGTCGACGGCACTCTCGCGGATGACTCGCGAAGGGTGAATCTCGAAGCGATTGCTGCGCTGAGACGCGTGAATGATTCCGGGATCCCGGTGATGCTCGCGAGCGGGAACGTGCTACCGATCGCCTACGCCCTCTCGAACTACCTGGGCCTGACAGGGCCGATCATCGCAGAGAACGGGGGGATCGTCTGCTACCAGCAGCAGGTGTATGTGCTCGGCGATCCGGAGAAGCCTCGGGGGGCGTACGAGCACTTGCGGACGAAGATGGATGCGGAGAGGTTGTTCACCGACAAGTGGCGCGAGACCGAGGTCGGCCTGAAGCGGGATGTGAGCCTGGAAAGAGTGCGCGAGATCCTGAAGGGCATGGATGTGGAAGTCCAGACGACCGGCTGGGC
>CAYOXJ010000127.1:0-4577 GCA_964407905.1 uncultured Thermoplasmata archaeon | reverse complement strand
CGATCAGCTGGAACTCGAGGCCGAGGTTCGATGCCGCAGCCGCTATGCGCTTCACAGAGCGCTTCTTCACATTCTCTTCCAGCAGTCCTAGCATGGCTGCGAGAAGCATGTCGCCGGAGAGTCCCTCTCGCGCATCGATGAAGATCATCCAGAAAAGGAATGGCCGCACGAGGGATAATCCTCTCGGTCCCTTCTATCAGGTCTTCTTGCCAGTCTTGTCCTTGAGCTTCCTCTGCCTCGCCTTCTTGGCAGGCGCGGGCGCCGCTGCTTTCGCCAGTTCCTCAACAGCTTCAAATGCCAGGTTCTCGTCGGCCGCCGGTTCCTCCGCTGCCTCGGCCTCTTTCGGACCAGCTTCGGGCACTGGCTCCGGTCCGGCCTTGTCTACGCTGGACAGGATTTCTGTGAGGGCCGTGGAGGCCTCTTGGATCTGCTTTGAAGCCTTCTGTTCCTCTGCCTTCTGAGGTCCGATCTCCTCCTCAATGAAGGTCGAGCCGCACTCGGGGCATCTCGTGGCATCGACATCGACGAGGGCAGCGCAGATGGGGCATTGGAAGCTCACTTCGTTCGAGAACGCCACGCCGCACTTGGGGCAGGTCTGCTCCGTGCCATCGAGCATCCAGGAACAGCTCGGGCAGCTGTACCTCTTCTCCTCCTTCTTGACCTGCGACGCCTCGAGCCTGATGATCTCAGTCAGCAACGAGTCGATGCTGGCGTCTGTGCCCCTCCTCTCGGTCTTTGTGCCGAACTCCACGTAGTCCACGTGGCAGGACGGACATGACTTGGCGGTGCCCGGGACCGTCTCCCCGCAGAACGGGCACTCGAACCTCGTTGCTTGCGTGTACCTGTTGCCGCATCTAGGGCATGCGCTGTCTGTGGTACTGACTCTGAACCCGCAGAACGGGCATCCGAACAGCCGCTTCGCCTCGGAAGCCATCGCTTCTCCACGCCGACCCAATGTAAGGTGTATGCGTAGAAAAAGGCTATGTTATATCAAAGAATGGCCAAACGACGCGCGAAAGCTGCGGTCCAAATGGGAAAACGATATATCGTGCCAGGCTAATGCTGGCCAGCAGCGGCCAGAGTTGGACCGGGTCGTTGGACATCTCTGTCCCGTAGTGAGCTGTTTGGTCGGCGGTTGAGCATGAAGGCGATATGCTGTTCGGGTGCGTGTCTTGTGGCGGTTCTGTCGGTGCTCCTGATGCTGGGGTACGTGCTCACGACCATTCCCGCGTCAGCTGAGGAGCCGAAGACCGCGCGGGCTCTTCAGGGAGTGGGAGACCCGGTCGCCGTGATTGCCTGGCTGCCCGATGTCGTGTCGAATGGTACGGACTGGTACAACCTGGATGGCACAGATTCGTACGATACGAACCTTGGCGGGACGATAGTCAATCACACATGGGAGATCGTCGTCCAGAACACCACGACTTATGTGTACGCATCCGCAACGGTCTACAAGTTCCGCACACTGGGCCTTTACAGAATCGCGTTGACAGTCACGGACAACGACGGCAACACGGGCACCGCGTTCACCGCCGTTTATTCTGTCTCTGATTCCGATCTGGATTTTCTGCCAGATTGGTGGGAGAACCTCAAGTTCGACGGCCTCCAGGAGAGCGGGTCCGGCGACTACGACCAGGACGGCTACACCAACCTGGAGGAGTACGCGTCTGGGAAGGACCCGACCGTGAAGGACGCCACGCCAGGCCTGCTGACCTATCTGATGGACAATTGGATGTACCTCGTGATCATCGCAGCGATAATCGTGGCGGCGATTGCCGTGTTCTTGCGCAGATCGAGAAGGAAGAGGAAGGTGGAGGAGAAGAGGAAGATCGAGGCCGCGATTGAGATCGAGAAGGCGCTCGAGGCCGAGAAGTAGTTCGATATTCCTCACATGGTAGCCGCGACCACGATCGCTCCCACAAGGGCGCAGTAGACGCTGAATATCCAGAGCTTGCCAGATCGAACGGCCTTCAGGAGGTATTCGATCGAGGCGAGGCCCACGATGAAGGCTCCGGCGAAGCCGATGGCGAATGTTACGAAGTCAGCATCGTATCGTTCGAGCGTGATGAGGCCATATGCGAACGCCCCAAGGAGGGTCGGCACGGAGAGAAGGAACGCGAAGGTCGCTGCGATCTCGCGCTCAAGGCCTCTGAACATGCCTCCGCTCAAAGTGAACCCGCTCCTCGATATCCCTGGGACTATTGCGATCGCCTGGAACGTCCCGATCACGAGCGCATCCACGAGCCTTGCACTCCTGCGCGTGCCCTTCGCCCCGTACCTCTCCGCGACGAATAGGAGTGCTGCATTCGCGACGAGGGCGAAGCCCACCAGCCTGAGGTCGAACACATCTTCGATGACGTCTGTCAGGAGAAGGCCAACGATGGCAACGGGAACAGTGCCTATCAGCAGGAGGAGCCCGAGCATCCTGAGCGCCTCCTGGTCTGGCCCTCTCGACGCCTTCGCGGTGAACATCGAGCGCACGATCCTCATGAGTTCCTTTCGGAAGTACACGCAGACCGCGACCAGAGTGCCCAGGTGGGCGACGAGGTCGAACAGGAGGTTCTCGCGTGCGGGCAGGTCCAGCAGCTCCTGCGCAATCACAAGATGGCCGGAGCTGGAAATCGGCAGCCACTCGGTCACCCCTTGAATGATGCCAAGGATGATGGCCTGGAAGGCGTCCATCGGCTGCCCGACGCGCTTGCAGGGTATTCAAGCTTCTGTGGGCGACCAGCTGATTGATGCCAGAAAAGATATCAAAACTAATAATGATGGGAAAACGTATTTATCGCACAGAAAGGCTAGTGAGCCAATTGAACGGGAGCAGAGGACGTGATCAATGGCTCAGCAAGATGCGCCTCTGTCCCTCGGCTGAACAAAGAAGGCAATTCATGCGGTCGATAGCATCGCTTTCAACCCTCATCGCAGTTGCACTGCTTTTGTCCGCAGTCCCTTGGCCCTTCTCGACCAGCCCTGAGGAGACCGTGTATGCAACCTCCGCGGAGGCCTCCGTGACAGACTCCGTCGGAAATATCGTGGTCGAGCTCAGAGACGCAGAGGCCTACAGGAATGTCATCGATTTCGCGGCGTCCAGAGGGATAGAGGTTCCCTTCTGCAGCGAGGAGACGGGCATACTCACATTGCGTTCCGCTGGATTGGACCGTGCTTCTCTCGAAGCCATCTCCGAGATGCCGGGCGTGACGAGCATATCGCCTGAGAGAAAGGTCCGCGCTCTATTCACGCCGAACGATCAGTATCTGAGCTCGCTCTGGGGCCTCGACACCGTGAACGCGTACGAGGCCTGGGACATCGCCCAGGGCACGCACGACGTCATCGTTGGGGTCCTCGACACGGGCATCGACTGGAACCATCCCGATCTCTCAGGGAACATCTGGAGCGACCCCAGCGGATACCACGGCTACAACTTCATCGACTACAACAGAATACCCATGGACGACAATGTCAACAGCTACGACGAGAACGGCGAGTGGATCCCCAACACTTACACCTACCATGGCACACATGTCGCGGGCGTCATCGGCGCCACGATAAACAACAACCTGGGCGTGGCCGGGATCGCCCAGGCCAGGCTGATGGCAGTCAAGGTCATGAACGATTCCGGCGAGGGCACTGACGCCACCGTGGCCGCAGGCATCAGGTGGGCCGTTGACAATGGCGCGGTCGTCGTCACCATGAGCCTCGGAGTGGATGGCATGTCCACAACGCTCGAGAACGCGGTCGACTACGCCTCGAGCAGAGGCGTCGTCACGGTCGCCGCGACCGGGAACAGCGGGTCGAGCTATGTGAGCTATCCAGCGGCGTATCCGAGCGTGATCGCGGTCGGAGCTATCGACAGCACCGATCGGCGCGCGAGCTTCAGCAACTTCGGGACAGGCTTGGACGTCATGGCCCCTGGCGTGCAGATATACTCCACCCAGGGCGGAGGGGGCTATCAGTACCTCTCCGGAACCTCGACCGCTGCGCCCTACGTCGCGGGCGTCGCGGCCATCATGCTCTCGGTCAATCCTGCACTGTCGCCGGTCGAAGTCGGCAACGTGATAAACAGCACGGCCCGGGACATTTCGAGGACGGGCTATGACACATCGACGGGCTGGGGCATAGTGGACGCGTTCAGGGCCGTCGAGCAGATTGCCAGCCCGACTGTGACCGTAACGGAGCGCCCGGAGTACGCGACCCCGAACGGGACCTACTCCATAACCTGGATGGTCAGCGGCGGCGACCCAGGCGTGATCCAGACGACATACCTCATGTGGGGCACCTCTGCGACATCATTGACCCAGAGATCTCAGGAGTTCAACGGGACGACCTGGGAGACATTCACAGTCAGCAATCTGCCGTCGCTGCCGGGCAACGGGACGATCTACCTCAAGGCGTACGCGAACGTCGATGGCACGATGTACGAATCAGCGCTCGTGACGATACCCGTGCACGAGCCCACGCCGGACGGGTTCTTCGCGCAGTTCCTCAAGGACGTCCACAACTTCATATTCAACGACCTGGGCCTCACGAACTTCCTGCTCCTGATGGCCGTGCTGATCGCCATCCCGGCCATCGTCATC
>CAYOXJ010000126.1:0-4585 GCA_964407905.1 uncultured Thermoplasmata archaeon | reverse complement strand
GTACAACGATTGTGCGTTCATCGTGACTGTCTATCTATACGGTTGCTACGCCTGGCGAACGGACTCCTTCTCTGGCTGGGGCGACTGGACGGAGCACCCGGGGAGATCTATGACCCATTTCTGGGGCGCAAACCCGCTCTTTTTCGATCTTGAACCAGAAACACAGAGAGAGCGCACCATGCTGCCATTCATCATCGCACTGGCGGGCATTGCAGCTGTTGCGGTTGTTGTTGCATTGCTCATGAGAAGAAGAGGTCGAAAGGAAGAGGAAGTTCGACTTCCATGAGCAATCGGCCCCTCCGCAAGGAGATACGAGGCGATTGCAGCAGCGATTGCCAGAAGCAAGGACGTCGGTGACTTGAGATGCCTCAGGACATGATTTCGTACGTCGGCAGGCGCATTGCATACATGGCTCTTACAATCTTCCTCGTGATCAGTTTCAATTTCGTGCTTTTCAGAGTGATGCCTGGCGACATCGAGAACATCGTGTTCGGGAAGGGCGCATCTAACGAGACCAAGGCGGAGCTGACGCACTACTACGGCCTTGACAGACCCCTTCATGAGCAGTACATCATATATCTTGAACAGGTCTTCACGGGGGAGTTCGGCAAAAGCCTCACGGTCTACAAAGGATCGACCGTGGGGAGTATCCTTAGTCCGTTTCTGCTGAACACTCTGATCCTAGTGGGTCTTGGAACTATCGTCTCCATCTGGGTTGGAGTGATTCTTGGAAGAGAAACTGCCTGGAAACGAGGAAAGATCGCCGACAGGCTGGGCAGCTCTTTTTTTCTGGTTTTCTACTGCATGCCAACCTTCCTGTTTGCACTGTTCATGTTGACTTTGTTCGCGAAGTTCGTTCCGGGCTGGCCAATTAGTGGAGCATACAGTGACGATTACTACGAACTCGGTGCCTTCGAGAAGATTGCAGACAGAGGGTATCACACGATGGTGCCATTGTTTGCCCTGGTCATAGAAACCATCGCGACTTTTTCGATCATCGCTCGAAGCTCTCTGATCGACGTCATGACTGAAGAGTACATGTTGACCGCGGTGGCCAAAGGCCTGAGCGGTCATGACGTCCTGCACAAGCATGCGATGCCGAACGCTATGCTTCCAGTTGTCACGGTTGTTGCCATGAACGTTGGCTGGATCGTCAGCGGATCCATAATGATAGAGGCGGTCTTCTCCTATCAGGGTATCGGGTACCTGCAGTACAGAGCCGTCATGGGATACGACTATCCGCTCCTGCAGGCGACTTTCATGTTGGAGGCGATTGCCGTCATCGTCGCGAACTTCATAGCGGACATCGCAATCCTGAAAATGGACCCAAGGGTGAGGATATGAGCTGGCTGGGAACGAGATCGGCCAGACCGCTTCGGAAACCTGCTCTCATACTCACTGACAGCCGCAAGGAGAAGGCACGTCTGCTCGTCAAGTCGGGATTTCAGGTGTGGCGGCTCTACAGAGCCAACAGGGCCGGCATGCTCGGCCTCGTGTTTCTTCTGTCCTTCATTGGCATGGCACTGCTCGCGCCGATTCTGGCAACTCACGATGATCCGTTTTCAATCACTTGGGCTGAGGTGAATCCTCAGTACGAAGCACCCTCGCTGAAGTTCCTGTTCGGGACCGACTACTATGGGAGAGACATCTGGTCCCTGACGCTCTGGGGCAGCCGTGCCAGTCTCATCGTTGGTTTCCTCGCGTCGCTGGTGTCGATTGTCCTCGGAACTTCAGTGGGTCTTGGCGCCGGATACTTCGGGAGAATCGCAGATGAGGCATTGATGCGAATGACAGACTTCATTCTCGTCATGCCGTGGTTTCCGCTCATGATCGTGTTTACAATGCTCATGGGCCGGAGCTTTGAGAATGTCATAATAGTAATCGGCATCACGAGCTGGCCCCCCACGGCTAGGATCGTCAGGTCCCAGGTCCTGTCTGTGAAGGAGAGAGTGTTCGTCGAGCGGGCGAGAGCAGTTGGTGCGGGGAGTGGAAGAATCATCTGGAGGCACATATTGCCAAACGTGTTTCCACTCATATTTGCGAACACGATTCTCTTGATAGCGAACTCAATATTCTCGGAGTCATTCCTTGATTTCTTCGGATTGGGAGACCCGACGGTGATAAGCTGGGGAACAATGCTGGAAGCCGCCTATGAATACCATGCCTTCTCGAGCTTCGCCTGGTGGACCATAGTGGCACCAGGCCTGTGCATAATACTGTTGATAATGGCGTTCTACCTGATCGGGGATGCGCTAGACGAGGTCCTGAACCCGAAGCTCAGAAGAAGATAGCTTACAACTGTATTAGCCAACGATGAAGAAAACAGCTACTTTGTGGTTGTAAGATACGCCATCAGCCAGGTGGAGCAGAGGTCCCAATCTTAAGGAACTCCTCCTCGTCCTTGAGAGCTTGCTCGAAAATCTCGAAGCCCTTCTCGAGCTGCTCCTTCGATATGCACAGAGGCGGGGCGATTCTGAAGACGTTCCCGAAGAGGCCGGATGTGATCGTCATCAGGCCTGCTCGCCAGCACTTGCCCTGGATGTTCGTCGCCTCGTGCGGCTCCTTCGTGTACTGGTTCTTGACGAGTTCGACGCCTATCATGAGGCCTTTGCCCCTCACGTCGCCAATGATCTCCCTGCGCTTCTGCATCTCCTTGAGGAGCTTCACGGCGTGCTCACCCAGCTTCGAGGCCCTGTCGGCCAGGTTTTCTTCGATTATTGCCTGGACGTGGGCGAGGCCTGCCGCCATTGTGATCGCGTTTCCGCCGAATGTCGAAGAGTGCGATCCCGGCCTCCACCTCCTCATGATATCGTGCTTGGCGATGATCGCGCCGAGAGGCACACCGCCTCCGAGTGCCTTGCCCATGACAAGGATATCGGGCACTGTGTCGAAATGCTCGCATGCGAACATCTTGCCTGTTCGGGCAAATCCGGTCTGGACCTCGTCGAACACGAGCAGCGCACCCTGAGAATCACAGATCTTTCTCAATCTCGGCAGAAACTCTTTCGGCGGCACGACGTACCCGCCCTCCCCTTGGATGGGCTCGACGAATACTGAGGCGATCTGTCCTGTCGGGCCGGCCATCGACAGCACCTGATTCTCCAGGTAGTCCATGCACCAGAGGCCGCACTCTGGATATGTCTGCTTGAACGCGCATCTGTAGCAGTACGCATAGGGGGTGAATATGATGCCTGGGGACATCGGCCCGTAGCTGTATCTGAGCTTCAGCCTGCTCGTGAGAGCCAGGCCCGCGCCGACTCTGCCGTGATACGAGCCGAAGAAAGCAATGTGTTCGGTCCTCTTCGTGTGATACCTTGAAAGCTTGAACGCAGCCTCCACAGCCTCGGCACCGCTGTTTCCGAAGAAGGTTCCTTTCAGCGCCTTGCCGGGAGATATCTCGGACAAGAGCTTCGCAAAGTGGGCCTCCTTGTCGAAGTACGCATCGTTTGCCATGGAATGTATGAGCTTCGCGGCCTGCTCCTGTATCGCTTTCGCGACCTTGTAGTGGGTCCAACCCGCGTTTTGCACTGCTATGCCTGAGGAGAAGTCGAGAAGGACGTTGCCATCCGCATCCATGACCGCGGCGCCCGCAGCCCTGTCGATGGTGAACGTGAAGCACCTGTCGTAGGCGTAGGAGACGTAGTCTCTGTCGATCTTGATGATCTCCTTGCTCTTCGGGCCCGGAGCGCGGACCACGATTTTCGGGGCCTCCCTTGCCCACTGGGGAACCCAGTCCGGCAGGGGGAACTCCTCCATCGCTGGCTTCGCGGCTTCCTTCTCGTCGGTCGGCTTCGGCTGCTTCACTGCCTCCGCAACCGACTCGTTCTCCGTCATCTCACTCATCCCTGCTCCTCCCGAGACCTGTCGAGAGTAAGTGCTCCCTTGGGACATGCCTTCACACATGCGGGCTCGCCTGCGCAAAGGTCACAAGTGTATGCGGTCTCAACGCCAAAAGCGCCCTCGAAGAAAACGCCGTCGTAGGGGCATCTCGGGATGCACGCCATACATGCAAAGCACCGGTGCTCGTCGAGCGTCCAGTACTTCCCCTCATCGTGGAACTCGAGAAGCGCAGACGGGCACAATTCGCTCGGTGGGCATGTCTCGCAGTGCACGCACACGACGGCCTTCCACTTGCCATCGTCCTTGGTCACCCTGATCCTTGATTTTCCGCTGGCAACACTGGAGGGGTGGGCCTTGATGCAGACTTTCTCGCACTCCAGGCAGCCGTCACATTTGTCGGGGTGGAAGACCAGCCCGAACTTCTTCTTGGCAGAGCTCATCAGTGCATCCTCCTGAGTTGCCACGCCCGCGCCATCCCACGTGAATCGATGTGGCGTGGCTGAGTCAGGCCGACTCACTCCGGCATTTTACCTTAAGCTGCTGATACCATATATATCCTTGCAACCAGAGGTATTTCTGCGTTGCCGTTGTGCAATTTCAAGGCAAGGTTTTGAAACAAGTTCAAGAAAAACCGGTAATAAGTTGAAAACTTCTCAATTAGCGACCAATGGTCGTCAAGCTTTCGAATTCAAGAAAAACAAGGGTGAAAAGGGGTCAAAGGAAGAGCTTTTTATGGCGCACGACC
>CAYOXJ010000125.1:0-4715 GCA_964407905.1 uncultured Thermoplasmata archaeon | reverse complement strand
AAAAAGGACTTCCTGGGTGCGCTCTTCTGATACTCGCCGAGCGTTTCTCTGAGCTGTCTGAGCAGCTCCTTCTGATGGCTGTTGAGTTTCGAGGGGGTGACGACAGTCACCTTGACGAACTCATCTCCTTGCCCACGGCCTCTCAGGTCCGAGAGCCCTTTGCCCTTGAGCCTGAACACGGTGTCGGTCTGCGTGCCCGGAGGTATCGTGACAAGAGCGGTGCCGTCCAGTGTTGGGACATCGACCTCATCTCCTAGAGCAGCCTGGGTGAAGGAGATGCCTCGTTCCACCCAGAGATCGCTGCCGTCTCGCGAAAAAACAGGATGTTCTGCCATGTGCACGACGATGTAGAGATCTCCAGGTGGCCCTCCGTTTGGGCTCGCCTCACCAGCCCCTCTTATCCTCAGCCTCATGCCTTCGTCTGCGCCCTTTGGGATGGAGACCTTGAGCGTGCTGGTCATCTGCGTCACCCCAGCTCCTCCGCATGAAGGACAATTCCTCAATACCTGCTTGCCCGTCCCTCCGCACTCCGGACAGTTGGCAATGGTCACGAAGCTGGTGTAGCCTCTCTTCTGGCTCCTCTGGACCTGCCCAGAACCTCTGCAGGACTGGCATGTCTTGTAGTCGCCGGATTTTGCTCCAACGCCGCCGCACGATTTGCACTGGACCGCATGCGGAATGCGTATCTCCTTCTCAACGCCTTTTGCGACGTCCTCGATCGAGACCTCGACGTCATACCGGAGCGATCGCCCCTCCTGTGGCCCTCTTCTAGTAGCCCTTCCAAAGAACTGGTCGAATATGCTCCCTCCGAACCCGAAGCCTTCGAACCCTCCGAAGATGTCGCTGATGTCGCTGAAGTGTGTGAAATCAGACCAGTCGAACCCGCCCGTTCTGAACGCTCCTTCGAGGCCCTCATGGCCGAACTGATCGTATCTTACACGCTTGTCCGGATCGGCAAGGACTTCGTACGCTTCAGAAATCTCCTTGAACTTCTCCTCCGCCACCTTCGGGCTGTCCTTGTTCATGTCCGGGTGGTACTTCATCGCGAGCTTTCGATATGCCTTCTTGATCTCGTCTGTGGAAGCGCCTCTGGACACTCCAAGGACGTCGTAGTAGTCGCGTTTCCTAGCCATTCGTTGTTCCCTCGGACGGGCGATATGGGCCGTCAAGCGGTGACCGAAGTAAAGGGATTCGTAGGTAAGAGGTTTGGCCCAAGGGCTACTTCTTGTCTTCCTCGTCTTCGACTATCTTGTAATCTGCGTCTACATAGCCCTTGTCCTCGCCCGAAGGCGGCCCCTGCCCGGGCTCCGGCGGTGGTCTTTCGGCCCGCTCAGCCCTCTGCTTTCCAGCTGCCTCGTACACCTTCTTGCCGATCTCCAGAAGAGCCTTCTCCAGCTCGTCGAGCTTCTCCTTGATCTTTCCGGGATCGTCTGTCCCAACAGCTGCTCTCACTTCCTCGGCAAGCTTCGTCAACCTCTCCTTGAGGTCCGCTGGCACCTTGTCTCCCATCTCCTCGAGTATTTTGCCGACCTCGTATGCCCTCTGCTCCGCTCTGTTCTTCAGCTCGGCCTTCTCCCTGCGCTTCTTGTCCTCGTCGGCGAACTTCTCCGCGTCCTTGACCATCTTCTCGATGTCATCCTTGGCGAGTTTGGTCGTCGCGGTTATCGTTATCTTCTGCTCCTTTCCCGTGCCGAGGTCCTTGGCGCTCACATCGATGATGCCGTTTGCGTCGATGTCGAATGTGACATCGATCTGGGGCAAGCCTCTGGGTGCGGGTGGAATGCCTATCAGGTGGAACCTGCCCAGCGTGACGTTGTCCGTCGCCATGGGTCTCTCGCCCTGGAGCACGTGGATCTCCACGCTGGTCTGGCCGTCCGCTGCCGTGCTGAATATCTCGCTCTTCCTCGTCGGGATCGTTGTGTTTCTTTCGATAAGCTTGTGGAACACTCCGCCCAAAGTCTCCACGCCGAGCGAGAGCGGGGTGACATCGAGGAGCAGGACATCCTTAACTGTGCCCTCCAAGATGCCTCCTTGGATCGCGGCGCCCATCGCAACGCACTCCATCGGATCGACACCGCGCACGATCTTCAGGCCCACGATGTCCTCGACGAACTTCTGAACGATAGGCATCCTCGTCGGGCCACCGACCAGGATGACCCTGTCTATCTTGTCGGGCGTCACCTTGGCGTCCTCGAGCGCCTGCGACATCGGCTTCCTGCATCTGTCGACCGTGGGGCGCACGAGCTCCTCGAGCTTGGCCCTCGTGAGCTTCATCGTGAGATGCTTCGGGCCAGAGGCGTCCGCGCTGAGGTAGGGCAAGTTGATCTCCGTCTCGAGCGTCGACGAGAGCTCGATCTTCGCCTTCTCCGCCGCCTCCCTTATCCTCTGGACGGCCATCTTGTCCTTCGAGATATCGATGCCTGTGTCGGCCTTGAACTCCTTCGTTATGTATGCGACCATTGCGTTGTCCATGTCTGTGCCGCCGAGCTGCGTGTCGCCGCTGGTGGATATGACCTCAAAGACTCCCTGGCCGAATTCCATTATCGTTACGTCGAGCGTGCCGCCGCCAAGGTCGAACACGAGTATCTTCTGTTCCTTCTCGGCCTTGTCGAGGCCGTAGGCGAGGGAGGCCGCAGTAGGCTCGTTGATTATCCTCACGACTTCTAGGCCCGCAATCGTCCCCGCATCCTTGGTCGCCTGTCTCTGGTTGTCATTGAAGTATGCGGGCACGGTGATCACGGCCTTCTCCACCTTGGTGCCAAGGAAGGCCTCAGCGTCGCGCTTGATCTTCTGGAGTATGAAGGCGGAGATCTGCTGTGGGGTATATTCCTTGGCGTATACCCGGACCTTGTGGTCCGTCCCCATCTTCCTCTTGATGGCCATGACGGTGCCCTCCGGGTTGGACACCGCTTGTCTGCGCGCCGGCTCGCCAACGATCATCTGTCCGTCCTTTGTGAATGCCACATAGGACGGAAACGCCTTGCCTCCCAGGCTCGTGCCCTCAGCGCTCGGTATGATTGTCGGCCTCCCAGCCTCTACTACCGCTGCCGCTGAGTTGCTCGTGCCCAGGTCTATTCCGATTATCTTGCCTTTTGATACCATTTCGATGTTCACCTCTTGTCAATCTTGCCTTCCTCTTCTTGAGTGTGCTGGTTATCGCGAGATTCTGTGACTAGCTCCCTCGACGCCTCCTCCGGTTCCCTCCTCTTCGCGACCTTGACCTTCGTCGGCCTGATCGCCTTCGGGCCTATCGCATAGCCCTTCTGGAAGATTTCAAGGATTCTTCCGTCCTCCGCATCCTCCCGCTCTTCCCTCATGACTGCCTCGTGCATGAACGGGTCGAACCTGCCGTCGGCCCTGATCTCCCTCAGCCCCTCTCTCTGCAGCGTCTGGAGGAGCTGCTTGTAGAGGCTCTCGAGCCCTTTTCTCAGGGCCGTCGCGTCTCCGTTGTTCTTGGCGTTCTCAATCGCCTTGTCGAAGGAATCCAGTATGGGCAGAAGGTCGGCGATCAGAGTCTGATTCGCCAGCCTCGCCCTTTCCTTCCATTCCTTTTCCGTGCGCTTCTTGAAGTTATCGAACTCCGCCTGGAGACGTTTCAGATCGTCCGTGAGCTCGGCGATCTGTTTCTCCTTGAGAGAAAGCGGATCTTCCTCAGGAACCTCCTTGGAGCTCGCCTCAGGAACCTTTGATCGCTCGGTCTTCTCTTCTGGCACTGTGCCATCGCCTCCAGGCGTGATAGTGAATGCTAGGTTGTTCCAAAGAAATTGAAGGGGTTTGTGGTCTGAGAGATCAGTCCAAGCCGCCCTCTTCGCCCATGTCCGGTGGCCTCGGACCTTTGCCGCCCTTCTCTCCGCCCTTCGACGCGATCACGTCATCGATCCTCAGGATCATGACTGCCGCGTCCGTGGCAGAGCTGATGGCCTGCTTTCCGACCCTGATCGGCTCGAGGACCTTGTCCCTCTTCATGTCGGAGACCTTGCCCGTCAGGACGTTGATCCCAGCGGCCTTCTTGCCAGATTTGTGCGCCTGCCGCAGCTCAATGAGCACGTCGATCGGGTCCAAGCCTGCGTTCTCTGCGAGCGCTGTTGGCACGACCTCGAGGGCGCTTGCGAAAGCATCGATGGCGATCTGCTCCCTGCCGCCGACCGAGGCAGCGTAGTCCCTGAGCTTGAGCGCCAACTCGGTCGCGGTCGAGCCGCCGCCAGTGACGAGCTTCCCGTCCTCGATTGCCACTGCAACGACGCTCGTCGCATCGGTGATAGAGCGCTCAATCTCGTCCACCACGTGCTCTGTGCCACCCCTGATGAGTATCGAGACTGCCTTCGGGTTCTTGCAGCCAGTGACGAAGGTCATCCTGTCATCAGCGATCTTCTTCTCCTCAACCAGTTTCGCGACGCCCAGGTCGTCTGCCTTCAGATCATCAAGCTTGGTGATGAGGTTCGCGCCCGTGGCCTTTGCGAGCTTCTCCATGTCGCTCTTCTTCACCCTCCGGACGGCGTATATGCCCTCCTTCGCGAGGTAGTGCTGAGCGAGGTCGTCGACGCCCTTCTGGCAGAACAGGACCGTCGCCCCAGACTTCTTCACGATGTCAACCATCTTCTTCAGCATGTTCTCCTCTTCCGCGAGGAACGCATGCAGTTGGCTCGGGTCAGTGATCTCAATCTTCGCATCGATCTCGGTCTTCTTGACCTCGAGCGCAGAATCCACGAGAGCGA
>CAYOXJ010000124.1:0-4749 GCA_964407905.1 uncultured Thermoplasmata archaeon | reverse complement strand
ACAGGTCCTCGACTCGGACGTCCTTGATCTTGTCCATCATCGTCATATCAATGATGATGCCCCCCTTGAGCGGGACCGTGTGTCCGCACATGGCCGTGCCCGCGCCCCTCGGGATCACTGGTGTGCGTGTGCGGTTGGCCAGCTTCACTATCTCGGAGACCTCCTGCGTGCTGATGGGCCTGACCACGACGTCGGGGTTCTTGTGGTGGATCGAGGCATCGAAGCCGTACACGTAGAGGTCCGCCGTCTTGGTCGACATGCGATCCTTTCCTACGATCTTCTCCAATTCCTCGACTACCATCTTCTTCATGGTCATACCGTGTGCGAATGCGGCCCTCCCCATAAAATCGTTTTCACTGACATGTGAGCCATGCGCCCTTTCGCCGTCAGTTTCTAGTATGCGCTCATGCCTTCAAGCTTCAATGGCCAAGAGAGCGGATGTTGGACTTCTGGCAATCGTTACGGCCATCGTTGTGGGCGCCGTGTTCGCTACCGCGATTCAGCCGCAGGGAAGCCCCGGCTCGGGCGAATCGAGACGTTATGCTATCTACTTCGGCCCCAGCAGCATGCATATCAACGACGCAGGTCGGTCTCACGGGGGGTTCGAGTACGCCGCTGAATACAATGTGACAGTGTCCTCCACCGACGACAGCGCAGTTACGGTCGGCAGCATGGCCAATATCCTCTTCAGCCTGAGCCTAGGCCTCGGTGACGCTCTGCAAGTGCACAGCCTGCATCCTAGAGTCGCCTATCTCGAGAGGACGGATACGATTGTTCTCTACGAGGCTGGGTATACGATCAGGTTGGTCAAGGTCGAGAAGGACCTGATATGGGGTCACAAATGGGATGGCTACTACATCGCGTCGTGGGGAGGAGACGCACCGGAGAACGAGATCAGGGGCGAGATCTCGCCCTCGATATTCGGCCTTCCGGGCCACTACTATGTTGAGCTCAGGTTGTGGGCGCAGGCCATAGTCACAATGTGATTCCTCTCGGTCCACCCCTCCTCGGCAACGAATAAGTATCCGCTCCATCATGCATTCCATGGTGTCGGCATGAAGCTAGTTATCTTTGGCCCGCCAATGGCTGGGAAGGGCACCCAGGCCCAGAAGCTGTCGAAGAAGTATGGCATCCCCCAGGTCTCGACAGGGGACCTGCTCAGAAAGGCCGTGGCCGACAAGACTCCCTTGGGCCTCAAAGTGAAATCCTACCTCGACCAGGGGAAGCTCGGCCCTGACAGGCTCGTGGTTCAGGTCATCAAGGAGAGGATTGCGAAGCCGGACAGCAGGAAGGGTTACATCCTGGACGGCTTCCCGAGGACGATGAACCAGGCGAAGGAGCTCGAGAAGATGACGGACACCGACCTCGTGCTGAACATCGTCGTAGATTCCGAGGTCCTCGTGGAACGTGCAGTTGGGAGGAGAACCTGTCCAAGGTGCTCTGCGGTGTATCACGTCAAGTTCAACCCTCCCATGAACGAGGGCGTGTGCGAGAAGTGCGGTACTGCCCTGATCCAGAGGGACGACGACAAGGAGGAGACTGTGAGGAACAGGCTTCAGGTGTACCAGGAGCAGACCGAGCCCTTGATTGACTACTACAGGAAGAAGGGCAAGCTAGTGGACATCGAAGGAGCCGGCGGGATCGAAGCGGTCTTTGCGGAGATGGTTAAGGCGATTAGCAGGGCTCAGGAATAGTCCAATCCTGTCGTCGCGATCTTACGAACACAGAACGGCACACACTCGTCAGTTCTAACCCCTTAAATACGAGTACCGAAATAGCGACGTTAGCCGAAGAAGCCCCGTAGTGTAGCGGTCAATCATGCGAGACTCTGGGTTGCTTCTCGCAAGGAGAGATCTTGCGACGGAGGTTCGAATCCTCCCGGGGCTACCTCTTCGATCTCCTCGGGTATCCTTCTCTCCTGAGCGCTTTGTTTACGAGGCCATCAACGAACTTCATTCTTAGGTCCTCTCTTGGCAGGTAGAGTATATCGAAGCAGTGAAACAGCCGTATCAGGTCCAGGACCTGCTGACGGTAAGTCTTCATCCTTTCATCTTTGGCATCGATGTCGCCCTTGACCCAATGGACCACATCCATGCTGTCGGAGTGGAAGACCACATTGCCTTTGGTGCGTTGGCGTGTCCTCTCCGCACCCCAAATCAAGGCTTGCCATTCTGCTTCATTGTTAGTGCGTCTGCCGATGTGCTTGGCGTCCTTCTCGAGAACATTGCCGACCGGATCGCAAATGACATAGCCGATGGCCGCAGGTCCGGGATTTCCCCTCGAAGCGCCATCAGTGTAGACGAGGAGATCCGGTGCGCTCTTCAATCCGCCACGCTCCCTGAGATGAATGTAGGCTGTGTTGCGATAAGAAGTTGTGGTCATCCGGCAACCTCGACCATAGTTTGAAATATCGCCCCCTGTCTCTTTCCTCAGGGGGTAGCAAGGCAGTGGCTAGAGCGACCACTCCGCTTATGGAGCAGTATTTCCGCATCAAGGAGAACCACAAGGACTGTCTTCTGCTCTTCCGTCTGGGCGACTTCTACGAGATGTTCGGCGAGGATGCAATCGTCGGCTCGAAGGAGCTCGGCATTACGCTCACTTCACGCGACAAGGGCAAGAAGGAGAAGGTGCCGCTGTGCGGAGTGCCTTGGCATGCGCTGGATTCCTATCTTCCGAAGCTTCTGAGCAAAGGTCACAGAGTTGCCATTTGTGAGCAGCTTGAGGATCCGAGATACGCAAAGGGCCTTGTGGATCGCGACGTAGTTAGAATCGTGACGCCGGGCACGGTTCTCGAAAGCAGCGTTCTTGAGAGCAAGTCAAACAACTACCTCATGGCCATAGCCGCGCAGGAGAACGCGTACGGTCTTTCCTTTGTGGATATCTCGACTGGCGAGTTCGTCGTCACTCAGATCGAGGGAGAAGATGCGGAAACGAAGGTATTAGCCGAATTCGCTCAGAGGTCTCCCAAGGAGATACTGCACCAGAAAGGATTCGACTTGAAAAGGCTGGCCGACGAGTTCCAGCTCTCCGGCGCATCGATGACCGAGGTGGACGACGTTGCGTTCATCAGGGAATCCTCGGAGTCCTTTCTCAAGAGGCATTTCAGACTGCAGTCGATAGAAGGCCTCGGTTTCGCCGATAGATCGCTGGCAATTGCCAGCGCAGGAGCTGTTCTCAGATACGTAGAATCGACGCAGATGCGGAGCTTGGATTTCCTTGCTCGTCCAAAATACTTCTCTGTGTCCGACAAGCTGATTCTCGACCAGACAACCCTCCGGAACCTTGAGGTCCTCAGGAGTGTGAGAGATGGGAGCCAGGAAAACACGCTAGTTTCGGTGCTCGATCGAACGCTCACCCCGATGGGCGCTAGACTTCTCAGGAAATGGCTCACCGAGCCTCTGATGGATGTTTCGGCGATCAATGCCAGGCTGGATGCTGTTCAGGAACTCGTGTCCAAGACGGTGATCAGGAGTGGCCTTCGCGACACCCTCAGTGATGTCCGCGACCTCGAGCGTCTGATAGGCAAGGTGATCTACGGGAGCGCAAACGCACGAGACTTGGTCGCGATAAGATCATGCCTGGAGTGTGCTCCTGACATTCTCAAGTCGATCGGAGGTCTTCAATCTAATCTGATGCACAATCTCGCCAGAAGCATGGCAGATACCAGCGATATTGTTGCCCTCATCAAGAAGTCCATTGTCGACGAACCGCCAATCACTCTCAGAGAGAGCGGCCTGATCAAGGATGGTTTCGACCCTCAGCTGGACTCCCTCAGGAGGTCCTCGAAGGAGGACCAGGACTGGATAGCTGGGCTCGAAGAATCCGAGAAGAGGAGGACGGGGATCAAGACGCTCAAGCTCGGGTTCAACAATGTGTTCGGATACTACATCGAGGTTTCAAAGTCCTATCTGAGGCAGGTTCCTCCGGAGTACGAGCGCCGGCAGACCGTTGCTGGCGGCGAGAGGTTCGTCACTCCCGAGCTCAAGGAGCGCGAGAAGGCCGTCCTGTCTGCTCAGGAGCGTTCCTGCGCTCTTGAGTACGACATCTTTGGCCGAGTAAGGGACGAGGTAGCCAAACATGGGGAGGAGATAAGGGAGATTGCCCGCTCGATGGCCGAGTTGGACGTTCTCAACTCCTTCGCCGAAGTCTCTGTCGCATATCGATACTCGAGGCCTGAGGTCAACGATTCTGACACGATAGTCGTCAAGGACGGCAGGCACCCGGTTGTCGAAAGATCGCTGAGAGGATCGTTTGTGCCCAATGATGCGTATCTCGACACGAACCTGAACAGGCTCGTGATTCTAACAGGCCCGAACATGGCAGGCAAGTCGACCTACCTTCGGCAGATCGCAGACATCATCGTGATGGCGCAGGCAGGATCGTTCGTGCCCGCATCCGAAGCCAGGATAGGCCTTGTCGACAGGGTATTCACGCGCGTCGGAGCGTTCGACGATCTCTCCAGAGGGCAGTCGACGTTCATGGTTGAGATGACCGAGCTCGCGAACATCCTCAACAGCGCCACAAAGCGGAGCCTGATATTGCTCGATGAGGTGGGCAGGGGCACAAGCACCTTCGACGGTCTGAGCATTGCATGGGCCGTGGCAGAGTACATCCACGGCAAGGACAAGAAGGGCGCAAAGACGATGTTTGCGACACATTATCACCAGCTGACCGAGCTCGCATCGAGTCTCAAGCGGGCGAGGAATTACCACATCGCGGTCAAGGAAGAGAGGGACGAGATCACGTTCC
>CAYOXJ010000123.1:0-4793 GCA_964407905.1 uncultured Thermoplasmata archaeon | reverse complement strand
CTGGCTATGCCCATTACCATTAAGTAGGGCCACCATAATACTGACCAGCATACGAGGGACCCCATTGGGTTATAGACAACGCGATGCCGAAGAAGGAGCGAGACTGGGCCCGGACGGCGAGCCTGAGTTCGTCAGGGTACGTCTTCCGCACAAGAAGGAGGGCGAGATATTTGGCATCGCGGATCAGCTCTTAGGCGCCTCGAGGATCAAGATCATGTGCGCCGATGGGAAGTACCGGATGGGCAGGATACCAGGGAAGATCAAGAAGCGCATGTGGATCAGGGAGGGGGACCTCGTGATAGTCCAGCCCTGGGAGTTCCAGGACGAGAAGGCGAACATACAGTACAGGTACACGAAAACCCAGGCTATGTACCTGAGCAGGAAGAGGATGATCCCCAAGTCAATTGACATCTTCTGAGTGCGACCGGTGAGTTCTCTTGGCCCCTCCAGATGACTACCACGCTTTTGAGCGCGAGATTGACAGGTGGCGCATCCGGAGAAAGGACGCTGACGACAGGAAGTCGTATGATGAGGTCTTCGACAAGCCGAACCTGATGGTGATCTACAAGCTCTTTTCAGACGGTGTTCTGGACAAGCTCGACTTCCCGATCGCGACGGGAAAGGAGGGGAACGTGTTCAGGGCAAGCACGAAGGAAGGCGAACTGCTCGCCGTAAAGATCTACAGGACCACCACTTCCACGTTCAGAGACATGGCGAAGTACGTTCACGGCGATCCCAGATTCGGCGGCTTGAGCGGCCGGAAGCGGAAGCTCATATTCATGTGGGCGATGAAAGAGTTCCTGAACCTCAAGCAGCTCCACAAAGCAGGTGTGAGAGTCCCGAAGCCAGTCGCGCAACGCAGCAATGTCGTTGTGATGGAGTACATCGGGAACGAGACGGAGCCCGCACGAGAGCTGAGAAGCGTCAAGCTCGAGGATCCGGGGCCCGTGGCGAGGAAACTCTTGGACTACATCAAACTGGCATACCGAAAGGCGAAGCTTGTCCACAGCGACATGAGCGAGTTCAATGTGCTGATGTTCGACGGGGAACCCGTGATCATAGACGTTGGCCAGGCGGTCATGCTCGGCCATCCTCTCGCGCAGGAGTGGCTGGAGCGCGATGTCAGCAACGTGGCAAGATATTTCAAAAAGTACGACGTGAAGATAGACGTCGCGAAGGAGCTCAAGGAGATCAGGAAGCGATGATACAGTCCGTCAAGATCCCCGCTGAAAGAGTCGGTGCGCTGATTGGCAGGAACGGGGAGGTCAAGGCGAAGATCGAGAGTCAAACCGGCGTGAAGCTGTCGATCGATTCCGAGGAAGGAGACGTTGAGATAGACTACACTCATGCGAGCGACCCGTCGTTGGCCTTGGCGGTGCGAAACGTCGTCACGGCAGTTGGCAGAGGGTTCTCCCCGGACAAGGCCATGAAGCTGCTCCAGGAGGACTGCTTCCTCGAGATCATGGACATCCGCGACTACGTGGGCAAGAAGGTCGAGCATGTCGTGCGCATGCGCGCGCGGATAATAGGCACGAGAGGCAAGACGAGGCAGGTCTTCGAGGAGCTCACGGGCGCATACATCTCCGTGTACGGGAACACGGTCGCGATAATCGGAGACAGCCTCCAAGTGGACGTCGCGAAACGCGGCCTCGACATGCTGCTATGTGGCAGCGAGCACGCCACCGTATACCATTTCCTGGAGGGCATGCGGGCTCAGATCAAGGTGGACCGCATGGGCTTCTGACAGCGTCCAATCTAGCACTATTGAAATATCCATAGATACGTACTTCCAATCTGATGGCAGAGGCTCTCACGAAGCTCGTCGACGCGGACATGGCAGCTATCCCCATCGTCCTTGTCAAGGGGGATACTGACAGGGATAGGGTCATGAAGCTCTGCGCGCACATGTTTCTGAGGCTTTGGACGAGGCTCGCACTGGAATCCGGCCAGAGGCTGGCCATGTCGCCCAACCAGTTCGTGCTGGGCCTTTACGATGGCCAGATGAGATGGAGCCTGAACGAGACGGTGGACTACAGGCGCATCGCGCATCTTGAGATCGGGGCCACCTTCAGGAGGAAGCATGCGCTCAGAGCAGAGACCTATATCCTGAAGGGCATCGAAAGGGCGAGGATCTTCTACGCGCTCGAGGAGGAGAAGGTCAGGAACCAGCCTGTGTATGTGAACTACCTCGTGTACGATGCCCTTTTGAAGGATTTTGATGTGATGGCCGCAGTCGAGGCTCTGAAGCCCACTCTCTCCAAATGGCTTGAGACGATCGCTACGGGCGATGAGAGGCCTCTGTGGGATTTCTGCAAGGAAGAGCTGGAGTGCGTAGGAATCTAGCCTTTCGTTCCGTGTCAATCAGATCGTTCCGTGTCAATCAGATTCTTGATCCGTACAGGAACAGGCGAGGGAGTGTTGCTATCACGGCGGTCAGGAAGATCAGGAAGACCGCTGTGCATATGTGGCGGGTTATGAATGCAAGTATGATCAGGACTGCCAATAGACAGAGAATCACAAACCACACTGCGAAGATCCCCATTGCAGCCTTTCCCGGCTTGCCGCCGAACCAAGGCCAGTCCTCAATGAACTTGTCTACAGTGGTCCTTCTTCCTCTCGGCGTCATATTTCCTCGAAGATACGTCCGCTGGCAATTAAGCCTTTTCTGGAACGGTTCTGGCATCGTTTTTCCAGCAATCAATAAATAGCCGAGGTGCGTCCCACTGTCTGTCAATGTCCAATAGGCTAGAGATCGCAGGGCGAGCGCTTCAGCGCCCCTTGTGCAACCATTGCCTGGGAAGGCTTTTTGCGTCCGTGTCCAGAGGCCTCTCCAACGCACAGAGAGGGGCGATCGTCAGGACCTCGGCTCCCAATCTACCCAAGATACCGCAAGCCGCGTCTGAGTGCGCCATCTGCAGAGGCCTCTTCCTCGAAACCGACAAGTTTGCAGATCTGGCAATCAAGGCTTCGGAAGGCTATGAGTTCTCGAACTTCCTCGTGGGGACCAAGATAGATGCCGAGACGGTCGAGAGAGAAGAGTCTTTCTGGGTCGAGGTGGAAGCGAAGGAGACAGAATCAATCAAAGCTGAGATGAACAGGGAGATCGGCAAGATCCTCGAGAGGAGGCTCGAGAAGCCCGTGGAGTTCACAAGTCCGGACATGGTCTTCCTGGTCGACACACGGTTCGACCGGGTGGCTCTCGACGTCGCCCCGCTCTTCGTCTATGGCCGCTACAGGAAGTTCTCGAGGGGGATTCCGCAGACGAGGTGGCCGTGCAGAGAATGCAGGGGAAAGGGGTGCCCGAGGTGTGGTGGCAAGGGGAAGATGTACGAGACCAGCGTCCAGGACCTGATCGGGCCCGTCCTGATCAGGCACGCCGAAGGCGTCGAGGACTTCTTCCACGGCATGGGTCGGGAGGACATCGATGCGAGGATGCTGGGTAACGGCAGGCCTTTCGTCGCCGAAGTCAGGAGGCCCAGGAAGAGGAGCATAGACCTCAGGGCTGTCGAAAAGGAGATCAACGAAGGCGCCGGAGGTCTCATCGAAGTCGAAGGCCTCCGCATGTCCAAGAGGGCGGAAATGCAGGGCATAAAGGAGTCGAAGTGTGCTAAGACATATCGAGTCAAGGTGCGCTTTCTGGCAGATTTTGACCACGGAAAGCTTAATGAACTAGCGACATCATTGGCCGAAAAGCCCATAAGTCAGCGGACCCCGAACAGGGTATCCCACAGGCGTGCGAACCTAGAACGCCAAAGGACCGTCAGACGACTGGAAGTCGAGTCTGTGGAGGCCCGTGAGGCAGTGTTCGTCGTCGAGGCGGACAGCGGGACCTACATCAAGGAACTGATGCATGGCGATGAAGGCCGGACGGAGCCTAGCGTCGCTGGGTTGCTTGGAGTGCCCTGTGAGGTGATCGAGCTGGACGTGATAGGAATCGGAGACAAGCAGGCGTGAGCTCATGGTGAAGGCTTCCAAGGGTTACAGGCGCAGGACGAGGTCCTTGATGCGAAGGCGCGCTCGAGAGAGAGGGCTCTCTCCGATCACCAGGATGCTCCAGACCTTCGATGTTGGCGACAGGGCGAATGTCAACATTGATCCGAGCATGCACAGGGGCCAGCCACATGTGAGGTTCCATGGGAGGACCGGCACAGTTGTCGGAATACGTGGGCACGCTTATCTGCTCGATGTCATGGACGGCGGAAAGAAGAAGCAGATCATCGTGAGGCCCGAGCACCTCAGGAAGTCGGCGTAGCGATAGGAGAGTGTTTTCGTGGAGGACAAGAAAGTCGTCTCGCTGGCAGAGGTCAAGGACATAATCGCCGAGCGGCAGGGGGACGCGGAGCTCACGCAGGAGCAGAAGCTCTCGCTGGAGCACGCCCAGAAGTTCTCGCGTCTCGATTCCAAGAAGGCCAAGAAGCTCATCAAGGAGCTCACCGAGCTCGGCTTCGTCTCGGAGGTCAACGCAGTCAAGATTGCGGACATCATGCCTTCGCATCCGGACGATGTGAGGCTGATCTTCTCGAAAGAGCGAGCCAGTGTCGAGAAGAAGGACATCGAAAAGGTTCTTAGCGTAGTAGAGAAGTATCTCTGACGAGCCGGGGGATTGTTGTGGAGGACTATGCTCGAATACTAGACTACTTGCCCCAGGGGCTCCCCGATGACAAGAAGTTCCACAGGGAGCCAGCAGCGTATGCCCTGGGCGAGGACCAGCTCAAGCTGTTCGAGCTCGTCCCGAAGCCCAGTGTGAGCCTCACCCCCGGAGACCGCGTGTACATAGGCAAGGACTTGGACCT
>CAYOXJ010000122.1:0-4800 GCA_964407905.1 uncultured Thermoplasmata archaeon | reverse complement strand
CACAAAGGCCATGCTCACGAGTGACGCGGTCGCGACATCGTATGGAAACAGCCAGAGAACAGCGGTGATTCCTGCAGAGGCCCAGACGAAGGACGCGATGTGATGGGCCTCGTGAGGCCTGAGCCCGAGGAAGATGACGCCTTTCTTGAGCCGATACCCTTCGAAGATAGCTATGCCGGCGAAGAAAACGATCAACAGAACCCATCTTCTGAAGCCGACGATTGGAAGGTCATCCGGAAGGAGATAGTACAGAGGAGCGAGGGCGATGAGCCCGTGAATTGCCCTTCTGATGAGGACATCCTTCTTCACAGCGAAGGCCTCCGAATCCAATCTAGCTGGGAGGCTCATAATGCTTCCTGACAACTCAGAACGAGGTCCTGAGCCACTTGGTCTCTATCCCTCGGTACAGGATTCGCGTAGTGACCGCCAGCGAGCCAAGGACAAGGGCTATCCCGACCACAGCAAAGGTCCAATCCGCGAATAAGCTGAACGACAATATGGTCAGGCAGACGTCCGGCAGGAAGGACATGATGCTGAACTTCGCCAGGACGCTCGTGTCGAAAAGGAAGGAACTGGTCTTGAGGCCCGTCAGATACGCCGTCATGATGACCATGTACAGGGATGTGACGAACATCACAACCAGCGCGAGCCAGAGGAGTTCGGTCTCGCCATTCAGAAGCGAGATTGCGACGACGAAGAAGGTCGAAATGCCGAGCGTCAGCAGGAGAAAGACGAGTATGCGCACTCTGATGAGCTGGGGGACAGTGACCGGCAGGAGGGAGTAGTACTCGGCCAGGTCGATGTTGTTCAGCCAGTTGTACATCATCACGCCTATGAATCCCACCATGGCCGCGTAGAAGACCGAGTTGAAGCCCACTGGTATCGCGAGGCCATAGTTCACGAACCAGACGGTGATAGAGAGGAAGAGCAGGGGCAGGACGAATGCGAAGAACATCTTCGCGATGATTCCACTCCTGCGGAGGTCCACGAGCTCCTTCGAGATGAGAGCTCTGTTCAGGCCCGTGAGCCAATGGACTCTAGAATGATACGCTGGCAGCATGTCACCATAGGACTGCGAGACGATGTTTATCCTGACCTGCACAAGGGCGTATGACAGCGCGGCCATACCTGCAGCTGCGACCAGAGAAGCTGCGGCATACAAGACGGCGGTCATTGGGTCTGCGCCCAAAGGTTGCACATTCATCTGGAAACCGAGGGAAGGCACAAGTGCGTTCAGGCCGGGGACGTTGAGAACGCCCTGTGACAGAAATAGGGCTGCTATGACGGCGGTGAAGGCGACGAACGCTCTCAGATTCCTTATGTAAAGGACAGAAGCCAGGAAGCTCAAAGACATCCCAAGCAGGAATGCCAAGAGCACCGCAACAAAGAACAGGCCGATGCTCACCATTGAGAAGTGCATGAATGGAGCTGCGCCGACAAGGCCCAGTGTAGCAGGGATCAGCATCAGGAGCATGTAGAACACAGCGTCTCTCAGGTAGATGCCCAAGAAGGTCGTCCTGAAGGATATCGGCAGCAGGTATGGCATCGCCACAAGGTAGTTGCTTCTGCCATATCGACGCTCTAGGTACTCCCTTCCCATAAGGCCGAACGCGCCCACGCTCAGCCCGTACATGAAGGCTGAAAGATGGGCGAAGACCGCGAACTGTTCAAGTGTGATCGTCTCGAGCATCTTGTTGATTGTGAGCCCGCTCCCGAGAGACAGGATGAACACGAAGACAGGGAACGAGAGGAACCTGTGCTTTCCGGAGTAGCTGGCGTGCGTCCGGAACTCCTCCTTGAGCATCAGCATCAGGAGGTCCTTCGTCCTCACTCACCCCTCGGAAGCAGAACACCGACCGAGCGAAGAAAGAGCCTCTCCAGATTGTCACCCTCTCCCACAAGCTCGTCTATCTTCCCCTGCGCCACAACGCGCCCAAGGTTGACGATGGCGAGCTTGTTGCAGAGCTTCTCGGAGATCTCAAGGATGTGCGAGGCCATGAAAACCGTGCCCCCCTTGGCGATGTACTCCTCGAGGTATTCCCGCAACGTCCTCTGATAGATCGGGTCGAGATTTATGAAGGGCTCGTCAAGAAACAACACGTCTGGCTCGTGGATGAACGCCGATGCGAGCATCAGCTTCTGCCTCATGCCCTTCGACATGTCCTTGCATATGGTGCCCTTCTTCGTCTCGAGGTCGAAGAACGAAAGCCATTTGTCAATCCGGTCCTCGAGGTTGGCCAGCCTCCTGACCTTGCCCACGAAGTAAAGGTATTCGTACCCTGTCAGATAGCTTGGAGGACTCTCCACCTCCGGCACGATCCCGATAAGCTCTTTTACCCTCAAGGGCTCCTTCACAGCATCGATCCCCAGCACGCTCACGGACCCGGACGTGGGCTCCAGCTGGCCCGTGAGTATCCTGATCAGAGTCGTCTTCCCAGCCCCGTTCGGGCCGAAGAAGCCGAAGAAATCGCCCTTTTCGACGGAGATCGATACTCGGTCGAGGGCCTTCAAGCCCCCGAACTCCTTCACGATGTTCTTCGCTTCCAAAACAGGCATCGCGAGCCACGCTATTTGCTAGTAGTTATTTCAAACTTGGTTGCCAACAGACTTACCACTGCACTGGTTTGCTGATTGTCCATTAAATAACACAAGTGTTATCATGTAGCACGACAGGCGATCACAGCTGCTCACAGAGAAGGTATTAAGATGAAGGTCAAGGCAGGCAGGTCTGTCCTCACGAGCAAGATTGAGACCGAGATCGAGCTGCTCCAGAGACATGTCGCGATGCTGAAGGCGATCATGGACAACGAGCCGATAGGCATCATCAGGCTCTCGGAGATGCTCAAGTACCCGCAGCATAAGGTCAGGTACTCCCTGCGGATACTCGAGCAGGAGGGGCTGATCGAGCCCTCCCCTGATGGGGCAGTCACGACCGAGAAGATCCAGGACTTTCTCGACCACCTCAAGGATATCCTGGAGACGATGAGCAATACCGTCAATGAGCTGCGGGAGTCGATCGAGTAGGCCCTTGGCTCCCGCCCCATTGTTTTCGTCCCAGAGGCTGGGCGGCGCGGTGACAAAAGGCTTATCTAACTGGTGCCTCTAACTGCGCATCCACAGAAGCCGTCGTAGCTCAGTCGGTAGAGCGTCCGCCTGTTAAGCGGAAGGTCAACGGTTCGAAACCGTTCGACGGCGCTTCTCACTATTTCTCTCCATAGATGAACCAAGTGAATCTGTGTGCGACCAGCGTTGGCCTGCCTCTGGACCATCTTGTGAAGTCGATTATGAAGATCGTCGAGAGAACCAAGCATAATACCATGTCAATCCACCCGCTGAAAGTGAGAACCAGGCTGAGCACCAATAGGAATCCAAGCATACCACTGGCGAAGTGGGCCTTCTCCACCTTGATGTTCGAGAGGCTCATACAACTAAGGAGGGCCAGAAGGACCGATCCGCTGATTGCCAGAAGCAAGAGGATTGGGACTAGGAAAGAGACCTCGGTTTCCACAAACGCGCTCGCGATGACGAAGCTGACGAAGAGGAACACAAACCCAAGCGCGAAGAACGAGCGAGCCTTGAGAATAGCCTTCTGGCGCGCGGCCTTCAGCAGCTCCTTCGGCAACAGCGCAGCGAGACCGACGAATGCAAACACAGCGATGATCGACAACAGGTACATCCCAGAGTTGGCATCGTAGGGGTTCAGAAGCGTCGCGCAGGCTACCACGTCCAGAAACAGTATCACGAGCACGATGGGGAACTTCCGCCCCAGGAGGAATCGTTCGTTCCGCAGGTGCGGGTAGAGCATCGAGACGATCAGAATGGGCAGAGCGATGCTGACGGAAGAATGGTAGATAGTCAGCCAGACTGCCCAGACCCAGTTTGTGCCCATGACCCTGCCGTATTTACCCAGCCTGCCCAGGTCCATCCATTCGGGGTCGAAGAAACTCTTGACGGCAACGCCCTCCTCGAGAATGCCGTAGGCAGCGCCAAGCACGATCACGCTCGCCCAGCCCTTGTTCCATATCACGGAAACCTCCCTCACCACGAGCACACCCGCACCATAGAGGCCGAGCAGGAACGCGAAGCTCAGGGGAAAGAAGAACTCGCGAGGAGGAGACGAGCCGGACAGCATCTCCGCAATTGCCGGCGAGAGCAAGGCCAGTACCCAGAGAGCTCTGCCCTTCTCGGTCAAGCCTTGCCTTTTCTTGGACGGCTTGTCAACCACATCGTCTGAAGCGGGAGCGGCCTCAGCCATGCCAAGTTCTAGCCTTCTCGCAGGCATTAATCCGATTGTCCTGTTCTCACTGGTGATATCAGGCGTCAATGCCAAATATCGTCCCGGAAATGCCGCTTCCGGACAACACATGGTGAGGAGCAATGGCAGAGATTAGGGTAGGAGACGTCGCACCTGACTTCGAGCTAGAGGACCAGAACGGAAAGAAGGTGAGGCTGAGCCAATTCAGAGACAAGAAGAACGTTCTGTTGGCGTTCTTCCCATTCGCATTCAGCCCGGTCTGCACGAACGAACTCGGGGAGCTGAAGGAGAAGGAGGATACAATCCTCAAACTCGACACGCAAGTTCTGGCGGCAAGCGTTGACAGCACATGGACCCAGAAAGCCTTCGCGAAGAACCTCGGGGTCAGGTTCCCACTGCTCAGCGATTTCGGCAAGAAGGCCGTTGCGCTCTATGGCTCGTTGTACGAGGACAAGGGGTTCGCGAAGAGGACCGTGTTCGTGATTGACAAGAAGGGCAAGGTCGTGTACAAGCGAGTCTACGAGCCTGCTCAGCAGCCCGATATC